>JAHRWJ010000299.1 GCA_019090185.1 Immundisolibacteraceae bacterium | reverse complement strand
GAAAACTGCGGTGGCGGATGCAATAAATGTGATCCAGAGTCGGTGGAGATTTATCAGTGGGTGGGTCAACAGCCGATTCAGTTTCAATCGATAAAACCCCGCCATGGCCGCTCACGTTCCACGCGGAACAATTAATCACCAAAAATTAGATTTACAAAGGGGCTAACAGAAATCAGCTGAGCCTCTTTTTATCGCCTATTCCGGTTGTCCTACTGAGTAACGCCAGCCCAACCAAACAGCACCGCCAGTACTATATTTTAAATTAAGCAGCCATTAGCTTAACGAGTGAACCAGCGAGATCCACTACATCCGGTTTTCCAGTCGTGCCTTTTAAAGGCTGTTCATGGCAACTAAAAGAACCTTGTTAGGCCCCACCTGAAACCCCGCACCTAAGTGGCGAACCACTGGATAGAACCGGCTGCTTTTCAAATTTCTAAAGAAACCTTGCTGCAATCCGCTAACTGCCAAAGAGAAAGGGGAGAGAGGCCCTTCTTTTTTAGTCATGCTTTTTGGTTTTCAGAGGTTCCTTAGATGACCCAAATTCGCAATTACTGGTCACTCTGGCAAACCGGGTGAACCAGACTAAATTAGAAGGAGCCCTATCAGGGATACTGAGGAAAGATCGATGATCGAGTTGTCACCCATTGTTGCGGTGCTTTATGTCGGGCTGCTAATTAGCGCCCTAATTCTATTTTGTCTGGTTGGCATCTATTGGGGTTGGAGAAAAAACCAGGTACGTGCGTTTGGCCGCTCAATCGGCCACTCCTCATCCCAGCCCCCGGACATGCGAGAGCTTGAATCTATGAGTGAATGGCTCTCTGGAAGTTACGGATTAGACGAAGGTGCCAGCCAGGAGATCATTACTAAACTCACCGATCAGGAAAAAGTGTTTTTCCAGGCTTTACGAACCAGTGTTATTCAACAAAATAGCGAATCATTTCAAAAAGTAACTCGCCATTACGACCGCCTGAAGGATATTTTCACTGGCATCAAGCCCGAAAAAGAGTCAACACCAGAAATCGACCCGGAAATACTCCAGCAATTTGAACAGGAGATCACTCTACTAAAAGAGCAGACGGGCGCATTAGAAGATGACAAGCAACAACTGACCAGCGATCTGCAAACCGCCAATGACACACTCAATTCGGTCATCGACGAATACTCTATGATGTTTGGTCAGAAGGAAGACACCGAAGCCTTGATGCAAAGTAAAGCCAAGATGATTCAAATGCTCGAACAGAGCATCAACCGGTTCAGCAATGAGGCAGCAGAAAAAGAGGAGTCAAATTCCTTTCTCTACTCCTCATGAGCCAGCTATCAACGTAAAAAAACCAATTCAAAGCTGACCCCCGCACCCCTATGTGCCACCATTTGGCCAATCAATGGAGAGCACGGCTATGACCTTGAAACTGATCAGTTTTAAACTCTGCCCTTTCGTGCAACGGTCGATTATTACCCTGCTCGAAAAAAAACTGGATTTTGAAATTGCCTATATTGACCTAAAACAGAAACCTGACTGGTTTCTCGATATTTCGCCTCTAGGCAAAGTACCACTGCTACAGCTAGATGAGCTGGTCCTGTTCGAGTCATCCGCCATTAATGAATACCTTGACGAGGCATACGCTCCCCGACTACACCCCGCCGACCTACTACTACGAGCGCAAAACCGGGCATGGATTGAGATCGCAAACCAACTGTCAGCTGCTCAATTCAAGCTGGCAATGGCCCAACAAGTAATCGCCGCCGAAGCCGCACAAAACCAATTAACCATTCTTTTTCAACAGCTTGAGGGAAAACTCGGCACGGGGCCCTTTTTTAACGGTTCAACCTTCGCTCTGGTTGACGCCTGTTTTGCACCGTTTTTTACTCGCCAGTTGTTAATCGACAAACACCTAAAACCGGTTTTAACTAGCTGTTTTTCGAAAACAACGGCCTACGGCGAACAACTTCTCGCTAGAGAGTCTGTAGCCAACTCGGTGGTCGCTGATTATCAACAGATCTATCTAGAACGATTGATAGATCAGGGAAGCTGGATACTAGGCCAATCTGACTAAAGTGCTTTTATCAAACAGTGGCGGGGCAGGGCTTAGAGATTGCGCTGAGAATAAGCATGCCAACGTTTTTCGTAAATCTGGCCAACTTTTGCGATGTAACGATGGGTTTCTTTAAAAGGCGGCACACCTGCATATTTCACCACGTTGTTCTCACCCGCGTTATAGGCCGCCAGCACCAGGCGCAGATCGCCCTTAAACTTACTCAGCAACAGCTGTAGATAAGCCATTCCTCCCCGTAAATTCTGTTCCGCATTCCAGGGGTCTAGGACGCCAAAGCGCTCTGCGGTGCCTGGAATCAACTGCATTAATCCCTGGGCATTAGCTTTAGAGTGCGCCCGCACTCTATATCCCGATTCAACTTGCACCACTGCCTTTACCAGGGCTGGATCGAGGGTGTAATAAGAGGCCCATTTTTCGATCAGACGATCAATTTTTTGACGATCAGCCGTTTGATCCACGCGAGATCGACTAGTCTGGCGGCGGCGTTGGCCTAATCCAGCTCTGGCTGCACGAGCCGGCGAATTCACCGGCCTGAAACTCAGGTCATCAACCGCTTTATCGACGTAATAACGCCTACCCCGTTGATCTAGGTAGGCATATATTTCGGCTGAAGCCGAACCCGATAGCAACAAACCACATACCACTGGGATTAACAAAACAAGCTTATAGAACATACGCATCAGTATAGGCCAACCGACCGAAAGATAAGCATTCCAGTGACTTAATCCAAGCTGGTTTTAAGGGCTGATTAAGCGGCAACACACTTAGCAAAATAGACCTGGCGTCAAAAAAATGGCAGACTAACCCGATGACGCAGCTCGCTTCAATTAACGCATCAGGCCACGCCCTGACGCAACCAGCAGAGGCCACTGAGCCACAGCTAGTCGAGCCGATTCTGCTACTGGCAAAGTCCCGGGGTAGTCGGGCCAAAGCCACTGCGCTGATTGCTTCACTACCTAGTTACGCAGTGACCCAGAGACAGCAGGTTTCTGCTTACGCTGTCATTGATAGCCTTGGCCGACAGCTGACCCAGCCTCAAGGATCAAAAATTAGCGTAAAAGCCTAATCATTCATGCCATCTAAAACAGATAGCCGGTAACAGACTTATCCGGCTCAGCTCCTGCAGGCCTTGTTATGAACCAGCCAGCCGACAGCCACCTTCTTGGAAATAACCCGGACCCG
>JAHRWJ010000298.1 GCA_019090185.1 Immundisolibacteraceae bacterium | reverse complement strand
CCCCTAACTTAAAGAATCTAATTTTTTCTACAAATAACTACTCAAGTAGGTATTACTTTAGATCGATATAATTTAGAATTAACTAATAAACAAGTACCTAACTTAAGACTCACAACGACTTTGATGCCAACCAAACTATCACTCAGCGTTACCGACCAATCCCCAGTTCACGATGGTGCACCAGCCAGCCAGGGCCCCCGAGACACCTTAAAATTAGCGCAAGCCTGCGATCAGCTTGGCTACAAACGTTATTGGGTGGCGGAACATCATGGCACCGCCGGCTACGCCAGTCCCTGCCCGGAAATACTGGTCGGTCACATTGCTCAACTGACCAACAATATTCGAGTTGGTACCGGCGGCGTGATGCTGACCCATTACAGTCCCTATAAGGTTGCTGAGACTTTCCGTATGTTATCGGTACTGCACCCTGGCCGAATCGACCTGGGCGTGGGCAGGGCTCCCGGTGGTGATCAACTCGCTTCGGCGGCCCTCTCTTACCCAAGACGGCAGATTGATCCACAAGCCTACCCCCATCAGGTTTACCAAATCATGGGGCACCTCTACGACAACCTGCCGGATGACAATCCCTTCAAAGCGCTCGAAACCGCTCCTCAGGTCGATGAAAATCCGGAAATATGGATGCTCGGCTCCAGCGATGGTAGCGCTGAGATGACCGGACAACTGGGGTCTGCCTTTGCGCTGGCGCTGTTTATCGGCAACCACGAACGGTCGCCTGACATCATTAAACAGTACCAGGAAGCCTTCATTCCCTCACCTGGTCTCGCTGCTCCGAAACATCTGATTGCGGTTGCTGCCAGTTGCGCAGAAAACCGCGAAGACGCTTTTCGTATTGCCGGCACCCGGGCAATGTGGATTTTCAAAGCGATGTATCAGGGGGTGATTGTTCCACTGCCATCACCTGAAGAGGTCGAGGCTTATCACGACGATTTCAGCGATCAGGAAAAAGCGGCGTTTCAACTCCAGCTGGATAGCGCAGTCATTGGCACCCCTAAAGATTGCCGTGAACGCCTGTTCGACCTCGCTGACCAGTATCACAGCGATGAAATCAGCATCGTCTCGGTCACCTATCACTTTAAAGACCGACTAAAAAATTACCAACTCCTTGCAGAAGCTTGTGGACTTTAGCCTATGAGATGACCTTAACGGATTAGCCAACATCACAATGAGGCTCGCCCTTGGGGGGAGGAGCTAACAATTTACGGTGGCTACTGATTGGTTTTTTAACCAGATGACAGCGCCAGGCAAACATTATAGGAATACTACCCATGGAATTCATGAACATAACCCGGGCTATTGGTGAATACGTCAATGGATGGCAGGTCAAATACAAAGTTGACGGGGTCGAGTACCAGCCCTTCTTCGGACTTTCGACCTATGAAGATGCCCTTAAGCGCTGCCTGGTAGCCCGTAACGAACTCTATATGACCCATGGTTTTCCACGGGCGATACAGATTCGCGAACTGCCTTTAAACGCTCGTTCGTCACGCAGCAACACCGGCTGGGCTGGCATTTATCAACGTACTGAAGTCAGCCGCAACGGCTCTGAAACCGAGGTGCTGTCGATTTCACTGCGTAACCTGCAAAACGGCAAAGCAACCAACACCCATCTACGGCTTAACCATTTTGACGACTATCAGCAGTGCCTTGAAGCCGCCTTGCAGATGCGTCTGCAAAATGCCAAGGGCTATAACGCTATTGTCGCCGAATACAACCTGCTCAATGGCGAAGAAGCCGGCGGCCTGATGAACCTCGAAGTAGAAACCCTGCAGCCACAGTTGCACCAGATAAAGGGTCGCGACTTAACCCGCTGGCAGGATGCTATCAAAATCAGTGGTGTTGAAATCCGCTTCGGCCACCAGGTTGATTATGACAATGATCAGGCGGTCGCCTAACTAGCTGCGGTCAGCAAGTTCAGGTCTGCTAGTTCGGGTGATTGAACAGCCACACCGATAGGGCCTGATAACAAACTAGGGCCTGATAACAAACAAAGCCATCTGGATTGCCTCAATTGGGGTGAACCAGATGGCTTTTTTGTTGGCATTAGCCATTCAACTTCAGGTCTATAACGTGTGCCGAATGTCCCGGGTTGAGAAGCCACACAAGGGATGCTCTATGCCTTTTGTCAGCGCTAATACCTTAAAGGTCTCGCCCATGCCGCCGGGCAATAACAACTGCTTTACCGGCCCTAATGCATCCAGATAATCATCCGAGCCGCTTAAAAGCTCTAGCTGCTCTAACAGCCCGCAACTGAGTAAAAAGTTCGCTTGCGTCGAGAAGCCACTGACATCAAGCCCCGCGCCATCTGCGGCCTCGGCCATCGCGGTAAAGTCCACATGGGCGGTCATATCCTGCAATCCTGGATACTTCAACGGGTCATCCGCTCCACGATGCCGGAAATAACACAGGAAAGTACCTTGCTGGCGTTCTGGGTGATAAAACTCGGCGCGGCTATAGCCATAATCTATTAACAGCACAGCCCCATGCGCTAATCGGCCAGCCAACTCAGCCACCCAGGCTTCGGCAGCAAAATTCACCTCGCTGCAATAACCAGCTTCCAGGGCCAGCGGATCAAAGCGATCCTCAAGCCGGGCATCGGTTAGTGGGCGTTGATCAAGTATTAGCGCCTCACCCTGCCGGTCGACCACCAGCTCACCATAGCCCTGATCGGCTTTGATAAATCGCATCACCGGCATTGCATCAAGCAACTCGTTGGCCAGAATAACGCCGCGATAGTCTTCTGGACACTGCTCGAGCCAACCAATCATCGGTAATAAATGGGGTATTTCAACCGCAAATAGCGCCTGCTGGCGGCGGCGCAGCAACGGACTTATTTCAATAATTGCATAGCGATCGGGCAGGCTGTCAAGCGCCTCTAACTGCCGGAGGATCGCGACCGCCAACTGCCCGGCTCCGGCGCCATATTCCAGAATACCAAACCCTGGATTTGCATCAAGCAGTTGCCCAACCTGATTACCAATCGAGCCGCCGAACAACGAGGTCAATCCGGGGGCAGTAATAAAGTCTCCGTCAGCACCAAATTTTTCCGCTGACGACATGTAGTAGCCGTGATCCGGATGGTAGAGCGCCAATTCCATAAAACGCTCGAAGCCAAGCGCTGATTCGTCAACACCAATTTGTGCCGCGATGAGCCGAGTTAAAGCGTCGGTACGCTGCTGTTCATTATTAGACAGTAGATCATTGGGCGGAGTTATTTTTGACATCTATTAACTACTAATATGGGCTGGAAAAGGCAATAACTGTTCGGGTGTTT
>JAHRWJ010000033.1 GCA_019090185.1 Immundisolibacteraceae bacterium | reverse complement strand
TGGCTGATGCAGCGGGCATGATCGACCTGGTGGCTGATCAATCTGCAATTGGCATGGAGGTGACCGAAGGTCGTCAGGAATACTCCATGGAAGCCAACTGGAAACTGCTGCTGGAAAACAGCGCGGATGGTTATCACGCGGTCACCGCTCACGCTTCTTATTTTGATTATCTACAAGCCACCAATGGCACCTTTCGAACCGACTTTAACCCCACCGATGTGGGTGGCCGCTGCTACTCATTAGGCAATGGTCATGCGGTGATTGAGTATGGCGCGCCCTGGGGTCGTCCGGTCGCCCAATGGGTGCCGCAGTGGGGCGATGAAGGCAAGGTTGCGGTTGAAGGGTTGATGGATAACCTGGTTGAGCGTCATGGTGAGGAGCGTGCCAACCGTATCGCCCAGAAAAATCGCAACATCCTGATTTTCCCCAATCTGGTGATCAACGACATCATGGCGTTGACCATTCGTACCTTTCAGCCGATTAGCACGGATTATCTGGAAGTCAGCGCGGTGTCGTTGGCACCCAAAGAAGAGCATCCCGACGTGCGCAAGTATCGTCAGTACAACTTCCTCGAATTCCTCGGCCCTGCTGGGTTTGCTACCCCAGATGATGTGGAGATGTTGCAGATCTGCCAGATGGGTTACCAGAACATGCCCGAAGTGGTCTGGAACGATATTTCCAAAGGTATGAACCGGCCAGAGAATACTGGTGATGATGAGCTGCAGATGCGCAGTTTCTGGCGCAGGTGGAACCAGTTGATGGCTGCTGACGTCACCGATTAAGCCGCGATTCACGATTGACTGATTTGCGATTAAAGGCAATTCAAAAACAGAATTTAATGGAGGAAGTTATGGCTGGTTTTAGCCGTACAGAGGTTGAAGATTTCTTATATTTCGAAGCCGAGTTATTAGATAGCTGGCGCATGAAAGAGTGGTATCCGCTGTTCACCGAGGATAGTGAATATCTGGTGCCGCCGATCGAAAACTCGGATGCGGACAAAGAGAGTGCGTTGTTCATTATCAACGATGATTTTCATCGCCTGACCCAGCGGGCATTGCGGTTGACGAGGAAGACCGCCCATGTCGAGTGGCCACGCTCTAAAGTGCGTCACTTGATCAGCAATGTGCGCATTGTTGAGCAGGACGCTAACCAGGTGAAAGTTGAATATAACCAGCTGGTTTTTCGCGCTAAACGGGGGATGGATGAGTTTGTCTGTCACGTTAGGCAGACGCTGGTGCCGGCGGGTGATAGCTTCAAAATTAAGAGCAAACGGGTGATTCTGGATCTGCATGCGCTGCGGCCACAGGGACAGATCAGCATTATTTTATAGCGGCCTGCGGACGCTTGCCGGCGCTACCAAAAACAACAGAATTGCAACAATCGCTGGCGCTAGTGAAAAGCCAGCAAGAGGAGGCGACAATGATTCGTTATTTAAAGTTAGGCTATGTGGCGTTGGGTGTGACTGACCTTGAAAAATCGGTGCCATTTTATCGTGATGTGGTTGGTCTGCAGCTTAATGAACAGAGTGAAGATGGCACTGCGTTTTTTTCCTGTAGTGACGATCATCACAATATTATTCTTTATCAAGCCGATGAGCCGGGTCTGAAGCGGGTCGCCTGGGAACTTGAAGACGAGAGTCAGTTTCCGGTGGCTATCGAACATTTGAAAGCAGCCGGTCTCAAGTTGATAGATGTTGCGCCTGACGAATGTAAATCGACTTTTCAGCACCGTACCGTCCGTTTTCAGGAGCCGACCACGGGCCTCTGTCTGGAACTGTTCTGTACCCAGCTCAAACGAGGGGCAACCTATACGCCAACGGTTGCCAACATTGCTCGTTTGGGCCATGTGGTTGTTTCATTTGAAGAGTGGGCGACAGCGTTACAGTTTTTCAAAGAGACGATGAATTTTCGGGTTTCTGACGGACTGGATGGGTTTATTGCCTTCATGCGCTGTTTTCCGAACCCTTACCATCATACTTTTGGCTGTGGCAATGCGTTGCCACGAGGTGGTAGTAACGGTCTGAATCATGTCAATTTTATGGTCACTGACATGGACGATATCGGTCGTGCGATTCATCGAATGGAGCGTCTGGGTGTGCCGGTCGTTTTTGGGCCTGGCCGGCATCCGCCATCTGGCAGCATTTTCTTCTATTTTCTTGACCCTGATGGTATGACCCTTGAATACAGCTTCGGGATGGAGGAGTTTCCGGAACAGGGTGCTCGTAAGCCAAGGGTATTAGAACCACGGCCTGATTCGCTCGATTATTGGGGAGCGCAACCTGAGCCTGGATTTGCTGCTACTGGTGCAATTCTTGACGCGGCACCGCAGTTAACCGGTGTCGAACTTTGAGTCGCCCGCAAACCTTGGTGGGTCGTAGCGCGATCGTCACCGGTGCTGCCCAGGGTATCGGCAAAGCGATTGCTAATGATTTGGCGCGCCATGGTGCCAATGTGCTGATTGCTGATATGGATGGCGAGAAGGCGGCGGCGACTGCCACCACTATTGCTGAGCAGTGGGGTGTTAAGACGGCCGTCAGTATTGGTGATTTGTGCACTGAAGATACCAATCAGGCGATGCTGGCTGTCGCGTTGGCTGAGTTTGGTCAGCTCGATATTCTGGTCAATAACGCCGGCGGTGGCGTGATTAAGGATTTCCTCGACCATACACCCGAAACCCTGAAAACCACGATTGATCGTAATTTGTGGACCGTGATCTGGGGTTGTCGCACCGTGTTGCCGACCATGATAGAACAGGGTTATGGCCGTATTGTGAGCATCGGTGCCGACTCGGTTCGCAACGGACTCTGGCAGCATGC
>JAHRWJ010000297.1 GCA_019090185.1 Immundisolibacteraceae bacterium | reverse complement strand
TGGTGGCCAGAACCACTCCACTCAAGGACGCCGCTCATAAAACCGATGGTTTTACCCTGTTCATGGTTGATCTGAAAGCACCGGGAATCACTATTCAGCCGATGGAAATCCCGGTGATGATCCCGGAAAAGCAGTGCGAGATATTTTTTGATAACGTCGAACTCGGTCCAGAACAGGTGGTTGGTGAAGTTGATCGAGGTTTTGCCATTCTGTTTGATGTGTTGAACCCGGAACGAATTGTGGTCGCAGCGATGGCGGTCGGTCTGGGTCGATATGCGCTAAAAAAGGGCGTCGAGTACGCGGTCGATCGTAAAGTTTTCGGCGCCCCTATCGGCTCTCATCAGGGGCTGGCGCATCCTCTGGCTCATGCCCATACTGAAATTGAAATGGCGGCACTGATGACCTATAAAGCAGCTGCCAATTTTGACCAGGGCGCACCGGCAGGTGCAGAGGCCAATATGGCCAAGTACTTTGCCGCCGAAGCAGCGATTAAAGCCGTGGATAGTTCCTTGCAGGTCAATGGCGGTGCAGGTTTCACCCGCGAGGTCGGACTGTTAGATCTGTATGGACTAGTGAGGTTATTAAGAACGATTCCCGTGAGTCGAGAATTGCTGCTGAATTATATTGGCGAGAAGGTCATGGGATTACCGCGCTCTTATTAAAAATAAGAAATAAAACAAGCGCTTACATCTGGTTACTTAATTAACTTCTAGCTCCTGTTTATGATCCAGAAGGGCCCGAACTTTGGTCAATAGCTCTGATGCGGTAAACGGCTTATTCAGCAGGTCACTCTGTGTGGGGACTGATAGCCGGGACTGCTGATCGCTATATCCGGAAAAAAACAGTATTTTCAATTGGGGATGCAACTCACGGGCCCGACTAGCAAGCTCAGGTCCATCCAGTACTGGCATGGTGACGTCACAGATGAGTAACCGAGCGGTTCGACCTTCATGTTCAAGTGTGGCTAGCTTCTCAAGGGCTAGCGTAGCTGTAGAGACGGCAGCTACCTGATAGCCCTGACTAGAAAGTATTTCACCGGTTAACTGTGTTAGGGCCGGTTCGTTGTTGACCACAAGCAGCTGTTCGCTGCCGGCAAGCGGGGTTGTAACCGTAACCATGGCTGGTCTGACCACCGATGGGGGCTGGTTTTGCCGGGCTCGGGGCAAGTAGAGCTCGAAACGAGCACCTTCCCCAAAAGTTGAAATGGCCCGTATATCGCCACCACTGCGACGCACAAATCCATAAACCTGGCTTAACCCGAGACCAGATCCCTGATCGCCTTTGGTGGTGAAAAAGGGATCAAAAATATGGGGTATGTCGTTGCTCTCAATACCTGCGCCGTCATCAGTGAAGGTTATCTGAATATAATCTCCTGCTTTCAGGTCAGTTGATCTCAGCAGGTAAGGGGTCGGGACGATATTCATTGAACTGATTGTTAGGGTGCCCCCCTCGGGCATAGCCTGAGCAGCGTTGATAACCAGGTTTATTAACGCGTCTTCAAATTCACTTTCATCGATTTTGGCAGGCCAGACTGACTCGGCTAGATCGAGCTGAAGTTCTATCCGCCGGCCAATAGTCTTGGTCAGCAGATCATGATTGTGTTCGACGAGTTGATTGATGTCGAGCGGCTCCACTTCGCCGGGTTGCCTACTGGCAAAACCAAGTAACTTGTTCGTCAGCTGTGCCCCACGGTGACCAGCTCGAAGTATCTCATTAACGTACTTATCGCCCTGTGAGCCAGTGCCAAATTGCAGCGTTAACAATTCGGCGTAACCATTGATGATAGCCAGCATGTTGTTGTAATCATGGGCAATACCGCCGGTTAGTTTTCCCAGTGCCTCCATTTTTACTCGACTTGTTTGCTGCTGTTCCTGTTCGGTTCGTTCGGTAATATCCCAACCGGTATAAAGTATCCCAAAAGGTTTCCCTGCCTCATCAAGCAGTGGGGTACGAACCGAATGGAATATGCGGTTTTCCTCACCATTAAAGATGGTTTCAGTCAGTTGCCAACGCTCGCCAGTTTGGATGACCTGTTGATCTCTGGAGGTAATTACGTCGGCTTCCTTCTCGGCATGGAAATCATAAGAAGTTTTACCAGCTAGCTGTTCGGGGGTCAGACTAAACATATCAGCGTGAGTTTTATTACAGTGAAGAATGACGCCGTCAGCCGACTTCACCACAATTATAGCCGGTGCAATATCCATGATTGACGTTAGCATCTGCTCGGTTGCATGGCTGGCCTGTTGTTGGGCAATCAGGTCAGTCATATCTCGAGCGATCCCGATGACTCTGACCGGAGCAGCGCCCTCATAGAAACAGTGGAAATGTAACTCTAGCTTTCTAACCGGCAGGTCATCTCGTTGAATGTTAATGATCACTGGCTCGGTCTGCTCGCCCGCTACCGTTTTCTCAAAGGTATCCATCATTAACATCTGGTCTGCGGGCGACAATGTGTCTAAAATTACGGTTAACGACGCCTCATGCTGCCATGGGTCGAAACCAAGAATTCGAAAAATACCTGGAGACCAGAACAACTCGTTGGTCTTCAAATTTCGCTCCCAGCTCCCCATGCTGGCTATTTTTTCCGCAGAAGCCAGAAGTTCCTGTTGTTGCATGAATTTGCGTTGGTTGAGTAGTTCCTCGCTGTCGTCATGAAAAACCATAATTGCGCCAACGATGTTCTGCTCAGCGTCAAGAATGGGAGAGGCTTTTGCTTTTACCGGGTAGTCATTGCCATCACGGCCCCTGATTAATGACTGGGTTAAAAGCGTTACCTTTTCTCCGCTTTCCAGCGCCTGGCAAATTGGCGGATAAATCGTGGTTCTATTCAAACCACTAACAAATTCGACCACCTGGTCTAGTGGCTTACCCTTAGCCTCGCCGTCCAGCCAACCAGTTAATTGCTCAGCAATCGGGTTTATCTGGGTGATTTTATAGTCTGGATCAATGGCGATAACGCCGTCGGCAATACTATTCAATGTAAACAGAATATGCTGCTGCTGCTGATGTTGACGACGACGGTCCGATTCAATCCTTTGGGTCATTTGATCAAAGGCAGATGCTAACTGTCCTAATTCATCTTCACGATGAAAACCAATATTGATCTTATAGTCGCCATGACTGACCTGTTCAGCGGCTTGATGTATTTGTTTCAGATCTTGGGTTAGCCGATGTCCGATTAACCAAAAAACCAACCCGCTTAACAGCATGGCAAGGGCGCTTATCAATATGCCAGTACGGTCCGTTTCAGAGTGCATTGACCGAAGCGAGCCAGTGTTTAATTCCAAAGCTACGTCGCCGTACAGCTCACCGGACAGCAACAGCGGGATTTTGACTGGGTAACCCATTTGATCGGACTGTTGATCAATAAAAGCTAGAAACTTAGTCTGCTCAAATTCCAGCGGAAACTCTTCAATCCCAAAATGAGATTGAGTAACCAGTGGATCACTTGTTTGGTAAAGAATGTCTCCATTTCGGTTGCTAACAGTGGCAGCAATGATGCGGCCTGAAGGGTTCTGCATTAAAGACTGGAAGATCTCGTCAAGGGTTTCTATGTCTTCTTCTATCAACGGCAGAAGTAGAGCTGATTGCAATATCGGCAGAAACGTAACAATGCTATTGGCGTACTCCTCAGTGATCTTCTGCTGGGTGATTCTGACACCCTGAAAAGTGATTAAAGTAATGGTTAAAAAGCCGGTGGCCAGGGCAGTAAAAACCATTTTGAAGCGTAGAGAATGCAGGTTCAGTAGCTCCATAGTTCAGGGTTGCCTTGCCGATATTAGTGGTTCGAGGATATCCAGGTCAGCCTGCTTGATTACTGCAAACTCATGCCGAAGTTCGCTATTAAATGGGTTCAATGTGCTGGTTGCGAGAGCATTCATTTTAGAAAATTCGTCAAGAAGTTTGCCCATAGTGACGGCGTGCTCAGCGCCAAGCGCTGTTGGGGTGATTATCATCGGGTATGAGGTTAAAGAGGAGTGTCCAATAATGTTGAGATTGCTAAATTGGTCAACCGTCGAAGTTGTGTGCGGCAATTTGCTAACAAAGGCTGCGTCGGTTTGATCATTAAGTAGGTTACGCAGGGCAGTAGCATGGCTGCTGCTATAGCGGATGTTGATAGAAAAAGGTTGCTGCTGGTTGAGTATCTCAATTTCCCGTTCTAACAGCAGCGCTGTGAAACTGCCGACAGCGGTCGTAGTGATCGATTTTCCGGCCAGTGTTTTTAAATTGCTGAAGGATGAGCCATCACGAACGACTAGTCGTCCGGTGATCGGAGCCGTGATCAGCCGAACTGGGTAAGCTTGGTTTTGTTTGATCATCGATGCAGCGATATGGGGAGTACTGCCGATTAAAAAATATCGGCCTTGCTGAATGCGCTGATGAAATATTTTATGACTGGGCGCAGAGACGATCAAAACGGACTGCTGTAATTTTTTTTGCAAAAAACTAGCCAGGGGTAGCCAGGCTGCAACCGCCTGACTACTAGCGCTGTAAGGAACCAGACCAATCTTTAAACTTGTGGATGGTTTGCCAGTGGAAGCGGCATTAGAAGTCTCTGCTCGAAGCTGACTCG
>JAHRWJ010000296.1 GCA_019090185.1 Immundisolibacteraceae bacterium | reverse complement strand
GTTGCCCAGGCCGGGTTGGCACCCATTGCCGCCATATCGCTAATGTTGACCGCCAGCGCCTTATGGCCAATCGCCTGCGCACCGGTTCCTAGCGGGAAATGCACCCCTGCCACCAGTGTGTCTGTCGACACCGCCAACAACTGCCCGGCGGGGACTTGCAGCAGGGCAGCATCGTCACCAATGCCCAGTTTGACGTCGTCACGCGGCAGTGCGCTATGACGTATATAACGATCGATTAAGTTAAATTCAGACAATGGCTGAGCCGGTTTTCAAAAAATAGTCGGCTATTGCTTTCCTGACCCGGTTGATCATGATGATCGCTAGCGTTGGGCGCGCTCGCTGCTGCGAACCTGTTCGGCCATTTTATCAAGCACCGCGTTGACAAATTTATAGCTCTCTTCGCCACCAAACAGCCGTGCCTGCTCAACTGCTTCGTTAATCACCACCCGATAAGGGATTTCCAGGCCATGCAGCAATTCCTGTGCAGCAAACCAGAGCACCGACCGTTCTACCGGATCCAGCTCATCAATAGGGATATCTAAATAGGGTTTGAGCTGCTCATTAAGCTCATCGATACCTTCACAGACCTGGCCAAAAAGCTGATGAAAGTAATCTTTATCAGCCCGACCCAGACCGCGCTCCTCGATGAACTGACGCACAACTTCGGCAGCTGAATCATCGCCAACCTGCCACTGATAGAGGGCTTGTAATACACAACGACGTGCTAATGAACGAGCTCTACTCATCGATTAGTAACAACAGATTGACCATTTCAATCGCAGTCAACGCCGCATCAACACCTTTATTGCCCGCCTTGGTGCCAGCGCGCTCAATTGCCTGTTCGATACTATCAACCGTCAACAAACCAAACGCCACCGGCAGGCCGGTCTGTTGACCAACCGCACCAATACCTTTGGTTGCTTCGCTACAGACATAATCAAAATGGGGTGTTGCCCCACGAATAACACAGCCCAGCGCAAGCACCGCGTCAACTTTACCCGAGGCTGCCAGGCGCTGCGCTGCCATCGGCAGTTCGAACGCCCCTGGAACCCGCGCAACGGTAATGTCGGTTGCCTTTGCGCCATGGCGCACCAGGGTGTCTATGGCTGCACCCTGTAATCGTTCGGTGATGAAATCGTTAAAGCGGCTAACCACTATGCCAAAACGTGCGCCCTGCACACGTAAATCACCATCAAGAAACGTAACCCCTTGCATCCTTATCTACCCCTTATTCAACTGTTTGGAGAGCGCGACCAGATCATCGCTGCTATTGGAATCGTCATCTAGCTCAACCCACTCTTCGAGTTCCAGACCGTATCCACCCAAGCTATGCAATTTGCGCGGTGCGCCCATAATTCGCATTTTACCGACGCCAAGATCATTAAGAATCTGCGCACCTAAGCCATATCGGCGCAATTCAGGATTTTTGGCTTCATCATCCGGACGCGGCCCACCCAACTGACGCATTTTATGCTGGCGCACTTCTCGGGCCAGCTCCTGACCTTCTTCATAGGGGTTTAAAATAACCAACACCCCTTTGCCTTCGTCGGCAATTTTCGCCAAGGCCGCATCAATGGACCAATGGCCAGGCGGCCGCTCACCGATCATATCCTGCAACGCGCTGATAACCTGTACCCGAATCAGGGTCGGCTCATCGGGCTGGATATCGCCCTTAAACACAGCCAGGTGTACCGCATCGTGAATGGCGTCGTGATAGGCCCGCAAAACAAAATCCCCATGACGGGTCTGGTAGGGTGTTTCGGCGCTGAGTTCAACAGATTTTTCCTGCTGAATCCGATATTCAATCAGGTCAGCAATGGTGCCCATTTTCAGGCCATGCTTTTGCGCATAGGGAATTAAATCCGGGTAGCGCGCCATGGTGCCGTCGTCATTAAGAATTTCAACGATCACCGCTGCTGGTTCCGCCCCGGCTAATCTAGCCAGATCACAACCGGCCTCGGTATGGCCGGCCCGGGCCAGCACTCCACCCGGCTGGGCTTTAAGCGGAAAAATATGACCCGGCTGAACAATATCTGTCGGTTTCGCATCTAGCTTCACCGCTGCCTGAACGGTCAAGGCACGATCAGCCGCAGAGATACCGGTGGTCACCCCATCAGCCGCTTCTATCGATACGGTGAAATTGGTCGAATTTTTGTCGTTGTTGTCGACCACCATCAATGGCAGTCGCAACTGTTCACAACGATCCGCAGAGAGGGTTAAACAGATCAGGCCACGACCATGCCGCGCCATAAAATTAACCGCATCAGCGGTAATAAAATCCGCTGCCATGATTAGGTCACCTTCATTTTCCCGATCTTCATCATCAAGAATAATCACCATTCGACCCTGACGGATCTCTTCGATGATCTCCTCGCTACTACTGAAGTGACTCTGGTTTGCTGTTGTACCGGTCATAACATTCCGCTATCGCGCAAAAGCTCTATGGTTACCCGGGAGTCCTTCCCTGGGGCCTGGTCGGGCGCTGTCGGCCCGCTGATTAATCGTTCCAGATAGCGGGCAATCAGATCAACTTCCAGGTTCACCTGCCGGCCGACCTGGTAGTCTGAAATAATTGTCTCCTTCGCCGTGTGGGGAATAATATTAACCGAAAAACCCTGCTCTGAAATGGTGTTAACCGTAAGACTGGTGCCGTCGATGGTAATCGAGCCTTTGGCAGCGATATAACGCATTAATTCAATCGGAACAGTAAAGTCATATCGGGTTGAACGGCCATCAGGCCGAATCGAAGCTACCGCGGCCAAACCATCAACATGTCCGCTAACAAGATGTCCACCCAGCGGCTGACCCAGAGTCACCGCCCGCTCCAGATTAACCGCTGCTCCAATCGATAAATCACCGAGTGAAGTGCAGTCGAGGGTTTCCACCGACACGTCGGCGCAAAACTGATCGCCATTAATTTCCACCAGGGTCAGGCAGACGCCGTTAACGGCCACACTCTCGCCCAGCGCCATCTGTGCCAACGGCAGCACTTTGGATTGCACCCAGAGCCGCCGATCGCCACCCTGCGCATCGTTACGCTGCAACCGACCCAGGTCGGCAATAATTCCAGTAAACATATCGCTGCTCTTCACCTGCGCTAAAAACTAGATATTAAAGTAAGAAAATCAGATCTAAACAAGGGGTTGATAAGTCAATCGAACATCATCGTCAAACAAACTAGTATCCAGCAATTTAAGCTGTTTGCGCCTGGCCATATCGGCCAATTCTGGCATCCGCAACAACGGCTGGGCACCTTCACCTAACAGTACAGGTGCAACGTAGACTATCAACTCATCGACCAGCTCAGCTCGAATGAAGCTGGTCGCCAGCTGACTACCAGCCTCGACCCAAACCTCATTCACCTCACGCCGCACCAGTTGTTCGAGCAGTTGGTTTAAATCCAGACCAGATGCGCCGCCGGCACCCCTGTCAGATAGCTGTTCAATTTCCACCTGCGGGTGTTGCAGACCAGCAACCCCAGGCGCCACACATTGCAGTACCGGCCCAGGCTGCGCTAACAACTCAGCCCCTTTAGGTAACCGACCACGGCTATCCATCACGACTCGCAACGGTGTCACGGTGGGTTGATCAAGCCGCACGGTCATTTTTGGATCATCCGCCAGCACGGTGCCGATACCGGTCACAATCGCCCCACTGCGAGCACGCCATCGCTGCACATCCTCACGGGCTGCAGCGCCGGTAATCCAGCGACTCTGACCATTTGCCAGTCCGGTTCCGCCATCTAAGCTCATCGCCAACTTAACCCTGACCAATGGCCGCC
>JAHRWJ010000032.1 GCA_019090185.1 Immundisolibacteraceae bacterium | reverse complement strand
TCAAAGTTCAAAATTCCCCGGTAGCTCAGTTGGTAGAGCAGGTGACTGTTAATCACCTTGTCGATGGTTCGAGTCCGTCCCGGGGAGCCAATTTTTTTAGACTGCATCGCCATGCCTGCCTTGATACGAACCTCCCTGATCGCTCCGCCGGTCAATAAACCAGTTGTAAGATTGTCGCTAGTAGCTGATGCTCGTGCGGTAATAGCGGGTCCCTGCTCGTCGACCTATCGTCTGTAGCCAAATTTTTTGGAAGGCCTAGTAATCAGTCCGTTAAATGGCGATTGTTGAGGCTCATCCGAAAGTTCTTTAGCGCGACAGTCTGTTTCAGGCTTAAGAGAGGTGACGATGAGCCATGTTTTTAACAGCCGGCTTGATCTGGGGGCTGGTTCTGGTGTGTTGTTATGTTGATACGTAGGTGCTGGTGGCTGTTCGGTTGGCTGCAAGTATTGGTCTTGTTGGCTGCGACGCTCTGGCCTGCTGTCACTATCCCTGGGCCTGAGGGGAGTGACAAGTTAGTCCATCTTGTCAGTTTTGGTTGGTTGATGGTTTGGTTTGCTCAGCTAATCACAACCCGACGTTGGCGTTTGGCGTTGACGCTATCCCTGTATGGCGCATTGATCGAACTACTGCAGCATTTTAGCGGCTATCGTTATGGCGATATCTGGGACCTATGCGCAGACAGCAGTGGCGTGATGCTGGCCTGGGGCTTGGTTACGTGGGTGATGCCGAACTTGCTAGATCAAATAGCGCCGCGTAGCGGTTAGCGATCAGGAAAATTTATTGCTGAACCAGCATAGTAGTGGGCTGGCCTGCTAACATTCCGGTACTGATGTCATCATGTTAAAACCTGGCGTCACCGACCTAAATTGAGCCCGATTGGAGATGTGAAGAATGAAAACGATGCCTGGAGCTTTGGCCGTTGCCGTGGTTATTATTGTTGCGGTTGGCGCCGTTATAGCAACTTTGTTACAGGGCTAAATAGACGCCTGTTCAGCGGGTCGTCAGTAGGATAATTGGAATTAGGCAATGGATGGGGTCAGGCAGCACGATTGAAATAGCAGTCCAAATAGAGGGGGGCTGGCTAAACCGGGGGAGTGAGGATGGCTGTAAATGAGATAGCACCGCTGTCGCAGCGGGTGCCAAAAAAAGTAATGTGGCGGTTAATACCGCTATTGATCATGATCTATGTGCTGGCCCACCTGGACAGGGTGAATGTCAGCTTCGCTGGCTTGACCATGACCGATGACCTGGGTTTTTCTGCAGAGGTGTTTGGTTTCGGCAGTGGTATTTTCTTTTTTGGTTATCTGCTGTTTGAAATTCCTAGCAACCTGATTCTTGAAAAAGTTGGTGCTCGACGACTCATCGCCACCATCATGATTATTTGGGGCAGTGTGTCGGCGGCGATGGCGCTGGTCGAGACGCCGACCCAGTTCTATGTGATGCGCTTTATTCTTGGCATCGCTGAGTCCGGACTTTATCCCGGCGTTATTCTTTATTTAACCTTCTGGTTTCGTCAGCAAGAGCGTGCCACTGCCATCGCATTATTTGCCCAGGCACTGGCGATTGCGGGTCTGGTGGGTAGTCCTCTGTCAGGTTGGATTTTAGGTGCCGCCGATGGACTGGCTGGGATGGCCGGCTGGCAGTGGCTGTTCATTTTTGAAGGTCTGCCAACCGTGATGTTGGCTTTTGTGGTGTTGGTGATCATGACGGATCGTCCCCAGCAGGCAAACTGGCTGACCAAGGAAGAACGAGACTGGCTAGTAAAGGAGGTGGCCGCTGAGCCAACGTCAGCCGATGGCCATGACCACTTTTTACAGAAGCTGATTAATCCACGGGTAGTCATGTTAAGCCTGTTCTATGCCTTGTTTTTGGGTGCCTTTGCCGGGTTGATGCTGTGGGTACCGAAGACGTTGCAGTTGCTGCTGCCGGGCCTGTCCAATAATGAGATTGGCTGGGCGGTGGGGCTGCCCTATATCCCGTTTTCTTTGGGGATGTACTTTCTGGGCCGGTATTCGGATCAAGCGAGTAATCGGAAATGGGTGGTGTCCATGGCGGCGGTGGTGGGGGCTAGTGGTTTTCTGTTGTTGCCCTTGATGAACTCTTTACTGGGGTTTGAGCTTGCTCTGGTGGTGTTAATGGCCGGCATGGGTGCGGGGTTTAGTTGTTATTGGGGATTGGCGACTATTACCCTGGGGCCAAAGCTGGCAGCCGTTGGTATAGCGGTGGTTAATTCTGCTGGCGCGCTAGGTAGCTATGCGTCGGTTACCGGGTTAGGTAAATTGGTCTCTAGTACCGGCAGTTACAACCAGGGCTATTGGGTATTGGGTGGTGCCGTGCTGCTGGCTGCCGTGTTGGTACATTTTATTCCCAGCGCTGATTCAGTAGAACAGGGTGAAGCCGTCTTAGCTTGATATTGCAAGTGGTTGGTTTTTGGTGCCTATTGTTGATAGGTGATACTTAAAATCATTCGAAATGCAACTTATTTTTTTGTTCGGAATGTTGCTTAAATCTATCCAAGTTATTGAAACAAATGTAAACTTTTGGTTTTCGATTTCATCCATTTTAGATGGGATTTTGAATTTAGTATTGCGGCAAGTGCTGCGAAAAGGAGTTGTTCGGCGGTCATGGTTAGATCTGAATTAATCGAGCAGATGGCGCAGCGGATGGATAGTCTGGCACCCCACGATATCGAACTTGCGGTAAAAATAATCCAGGAACATATGACCGATACGTTGGCGAATGGTGGCCGTATAGAGGTTCGTGGTTTTGGTAGTTTTTCGCTGAAGTATCGTAAGCCAAAAATTGCCCGCAACCCGCGTACCGGAGAACCTGTGCCCTTGACG
Source organism: Immundisolibacteraceae bacterium (assembly GCA_019090185.1). Classification (GTDB taxonomy): domain Bacteria; phylum Pseudomonadota; class Gammaproteobacteria; order Immundisolibacterales; family Immundisolibacteraceae; genus QNFC01. The sequence goes on along the minus strand of JAHRWJ010000032.1, from coordinate 548 downwards.
GGTCGACATGTGGTGCACTTCAAACCAGGCAAAGAGTTACGTGAAATGGTGGATACTTCTGCCAAATAATTGCTAGCTAGATCGGTTAGACGGGGCTGGTTTACTTGGTCTGACTAGTAATTTTTCTGGCGAATTATTTGATGGTGTTAAAAAAGCGGCCTGGAGGAGAACCTCCAGGCCGCTTTTTTTGTGTTGGCTTAATTTCCCTGAAATCTCAGGGATTCATGACGACTATCCGGCCATTGCTGCCATCGCCAACTGGCCCATTTTCTGTGCGCCAGGGCGGTCATTACAACGACCAAGCCAGCCTGCAATAGCGGGGTAGGACGAAAAGTCATACTGAATGTAGGCCGCAAAGCCGAGCACGGAACAGACATTCAGATCAGCGACTGTAAATTCATCGCCTAGCAGGTAAGTTTTACCGGTTAAAGCGGCATCCAAAACTGCCAAGGGGTTTTTCAGGGTTTCCAGGCCAGCTGCAGCTACTGCCGGGTCACGTTGATCTTCCGGTAAGAACATCGAGTGCATGAGGATATCCAGCAACGGCG
>JAHRWJ010000295.1 GCA_019090185.1 Immundisolibacteraceae bacterium | reverse complement strand
GAGGCGATGCAAAATAGCGCAAATAAATTGCTTTCAATTTCCACTAGTTACGATGGCACCATCATCAAGCTAAAGGTTAGCGACACCGGCCAGGGCATGAGTACTGACACCCTGTCGAACCTCTTCAATCCATTCTATTCAACTAAAGTAGAAGGGGGAGGTACCGGGCTTGGTCTGGCCAGCCTAAAAGCCTTGATGGAACCCTATGGTGTGAAAATTAGCGTTGAATCTGAGCTTGGTAAGGGTAGCGATTTTTGCCTGGCAATTAACCCACTTCTGGTTAATGCTGGCTATCAGGATCCCCCCGCTGCGGGTAGGCCTCAAAGCTCGCCAGCAGCAATACCGCCGCTACACCATTAATAACCGTGCAGGAAGGACACAGGCATATGTCAGCGACAGCAAAACATAAAGTACTTCTGGTTGATGATGACGCCCACATCACAGTTTTGTTCAAGGCGATTCTTGAGAATGACGGCTTTGATGTAGTCACCGCAAACGATGGTGCCCAGGCATTGACCGTAGCCAATCAACAGGAGCTCTCCTGTGTGATCACTGATTTGACCATGCCACGGCTTGATGGCTTCGGCCTGATCGAATCCCTACTATCAGACCAGCCTGAGCTGCCGGTCATCGTCGTCACCGGAGAAGCTCACGAATACAGCATTGATCAGGCGCTGACATTAAAGGCAAAAAACTTCCTCACTAAACCAATTTCTGGTGACGAACTTCGCTTTGCGGTACGCAGTGTTCTGGGCTTCGACACCCCCAGCCCAGACTCTCCGCCGACTAAAAAGAGTGACAGTTCTGATTCCAAACTCCCCTCAGCCCGTCAGCTTCGGTCAGATAACCCACAGGTTATTCCCGAATTCCCCGATTTCGTTGGCCAAAGTCCACCGATTCGTCGTCTCAAAAAAATGATGGCTCAGGTCGCTGATACCGATTCAATCGTGATGATTCTAGGCGAATCTGGGGTTGGTAAAGAAGTGGTTGCCCGCAGCCTGCACTACAATTCTTCACGACGGCACAATCTGTTCGTGCCTGTTAATTGTGGCGCCATACCTGAAGAACTGTTGGAAAGTGAACTATTTGGCCACGAAAAGGGGGCTTTTACTGGCGCTATTACCGAGCGCAAGGGCCGTTTTGAGATGGCTGAGAGTGGCACCCTGTTTCTGGATGAAATCGGTGAAATGAGCCTCTCTATGCAAGTCAAACTACTCAGGGTTTTGCAGGAAGGCACCTTCGAACGGGTTGGCAGCAACAAGACCATGCAAGCCAATGTCAGAGTGATTGCGGCCACCCATCGCATCCTCGAAGAAGAGATCGAAAACGGACGATTCAGGGAGGATCTCTACTATCGGCTGAACGTTTTCCCCATCGAAATACCGCCGCTCAGGGACCGGGCCAGCGACATCCCGCTGATCATTCAACGCTTTTTAAATAAACATCAACGAGCCGGCCGGGAGATCATCGATCTCACCGATTCAGCGATGAGCTCACTGCTCCAACACAGCTGGAAAGGTAATGTCCGGGAAATGGAAAACCTGCTGCAACGGCTCATTATTCTTTACCCCGGCGCCTCAGTCGACGAGTACGACCTGCCTCCGCGGTATCAAAGTGATCAAACCGCAGCCACCAGAATTGCCCTTAGCAGTGATCAGTTATTACCTGAGCAGGGTATGGATCTAAAACAACACCTGCATCAAATCGAATACCAACTGATTAGCCAGGCGATGGACCGTTCCAACCATGTTGTTGCCCATGCTGCCGAACAGCTGGGTATGCGCCGCACAACCCTGGTTGAGAAGTTACGTAAGTTTAATCTCGATAAAAAATCGACCAGTTCCCAGACTCGGGCTGGTTAACTTAGCCAATTTAACAATCTCTACCCGCCTGGTTCAACCATAGAAAACTCGGCATGGAATAACACCAGGCCGAGCGGTTTCTGCTGTTTAAAAAATCACAGCCTCAAACGACCAGAAAATTTTCAGATTTACCTTCAGAGTACTGCGGCCTTAGCCGATAAGGCCCTCGATAAGGGATCAGGATTTTTTAAAATAGCTAATGGGGCAAACAGAATGGGCGCACACTCGAAATTTGATTTCGATCCGGAAACTTTTCTTAAAACAGAATACGTCCTACCTCCACTACCTGCAGTGGTCGGCAGGATCAAAGAAATTATCGAACAAGATTGCGCCGATATGGCTGAAATTTCATACCTAGTTTCAGCTGATCCAAGCCTGGTAGTTCAGGTATTAAAAGTGGTCAATTCGGCTTACTATTCGATGCCAAACCCCGTAACTGACATCAAATATGCGACCGCATTTCTTGGGCTGGCAGAACTTTATCGAATCGTACTAACACTGGCTGTGGTATCGACTCTCGAAATTAAAGAAGAAGCGACTCTGGAAGAGTTCTGGCGAGATTCATTTTTCACCGCATTAACCGGAAAAATGCTGGTAGAAAAATTTGAGCCATCCATGGAGGCAGATGATCTGTGGGCCGCTACCCTGTTGCACGATGTCGGTAGACTGCTATATGCCAAATTTTTTCCTGAAGAACTCAGCCAGGTAGAGAACTACTGCCGTGAGCACGGCTGCCTTGTCGAAGAGGCCGAAAATTTCTTTGAATTTCCCAGCAGGGCCCTGTTCGGTTCTCTGTTAGCACAGCACTGGGAGCTTCCAGAACTGATCACGCTAGCGTGCGCCAACCATGATGAAAAAACCCTCCAAATTTTAGACCCGACCTCTACTGAAGATTCCTTTCAGCGGATAATTTGCCTGGCCTACTTAGTTGGCAAACTCTCTGAAGAACGTCTCGATGAGGTCCATCAAGCAGCCCTTAGTGGCAAAATTTCAAACTATCTCAATCTCGACGAAGAACAGTGCAACGATTTACTTGCCTCGATAAATGATCTAAAACCTGAAGTCAGTGCTTTCGTCTC
>JAHRWJ010000294.1 GCA_019090185.1 Immundisolibacteraceae bacterium | reverse complement strand
CTACGAAGACCCAGTTACGCTCGAAGATGTATTTCATCTCCAGTTCGAACACCTCTTCATCGGTAAAAACAGCCCGATTAACCAGGTACTCTCCCTCTTCGACATTATCGACAATCAGACGATCAACGTCGCCATACTTAAGCTCATTCGGCTTCATTGCATTCCTTCCTCACTCAATGTATTCGAACCATTCCAGCTAGGTTTCTCATCCTTAATCGCCACATTGTTAACTTTATTATTCGACACAAACGCCGCACTGTTAACTTTATTATTCGACGCAAACCTAGCAACAAGCCCTGCAGTATACCCACTGACCAACCGGTCCGCATGACTGAAACTGCACTCAACCCCTTCAGGAGCAGTAGAAACACCCCAAATTTGCATTAATGCTGATACGGATCAACCCAATTGCGATACCCAAGCGAATGCAATCAGCATAATCACACCAGGCGTTTTACCCCAGTTAAGACGACACCAGCTCGGCCTGCAAAAATTCACGCCAGGCCCGATAGCCGCCATGATAGACAGTCTCGTCTTGCATTTTAAAGGGTCCTGTAGAACTGGTTTGTGGCGTAAACCCCAACTCCTTAGCGTAACTATCAGCACCATCAATCACGTTGGTCATACCCCGGCTATAGCCCTGACTCCAATCAACTGTGCGCCCTTCATAACCAAACTGACAATCCTCATAGGCAATCGTGTCATCCGGTGTTGCCAGGCCAGAGGTATTAAAAAAATCTTCATATTGACGAATTCGAATCGCTCTGGCTGCATCGCTTTCGCCAATAACCCCAAGACAGACAATGGTCATCTCGGTTTTGCCCGGTGATAGCGGCCGAATCACCCGCATCTGCAACGAGGCATTTTCAGCAAACTGTACATTGGGATAAATGGTCAAATTTCGGGTCGAAAGCATCCACTTCAGCTTGGTTTCACCGCAGCGAGCTTCTACTTCATCTTTAGAAAGATAAAGCCCCCGCTCCTGAGGAGCCGGATTAACGCCGAATCCAAGCGCGTGACCACGGTCAAAGGTATAACCGCCGCCGTCGATCTCCATCATCATTTTAAAATCGATAGATTTAACCTGCTGATTATCGCTCTCACCCGCTTTACGCCGAGAGACGATATTCATAAAACTGGGGTGACAGGAGGTCAGGTGATAGCCGTCGATGCAGTTTTCAACCTGCATTTTCCAGTTAGCGTCATAGGTATAGCTGGAACTTCCAGGGATTGCCTCAACCCCATTCGGCCCCTGATCCCAAACCAGATCCAGAAGCGGCATCGTTTCACCCAGATGCTCCTCTAGGGTTGGCACATCATCACTCAAGCTGGCAAACAGAAAGCCTCGATACTGGTCAAATTTAATTTTATGTAACCCATGGTCAAGCTGATTAAAAGGCTCTGCATAACCGCCTGATTCTTGATCCTTGATGTAGATGCACTCGCCAGCCGTATTAAAGGTCCAGCCATGATACGAGCAGACAAACTGCTTGCTGTTGCCTTTACGATGGTGAGCCACACGCGCTCCTTTATGGGGACAGGAATTAATGTAAGCACCCAACTGGCCCTGCGCATCACGCATTACCACAATCGGCTGACGACCCACCCAACTCGTAAAATAATCGTTGGGATTAGGCGCCTGGCTCTGCAGCCCGACGAAAACCCAGTTGCGCTCGAAAATGGCTTTCATTTCCAGTTCGAAAATTTGCTCATCGCGAAAAACATCTCGATGCAGCATGTACTCGCCGGAGTCGGGATTTTCCCTGAACAATTTATCAATATCGCTTATTGTTAACGCTTCCGGACGCATCTTATAAACTCCTCTTTAAACGACTTTAATCCACCGTTGTTCTATCAAGCCAGACCCACCATGGGTTAACGAAGATGCTTCCCCGCACCTCTCGTCAAAACTCCAAAGTTCGACCTGTCTGAACCTTCAAATGATAACACCAGACTAAACGGCTATTTAACAATCAAAAAAACAACCAGACCAGCACAACTAGAAATTACTTTAACAGTCACGCATACTTGAATCCTAATAGCAGAAAAGCAGCATAAATCAGGTTCTCAGAACCGGTTAACAGGGGAGAGGCTTACGACATGGCCACAATTGCCAGCAAGGTAGTAGCACCCGACGTTCAAGCCACGGCCGTCAGCCGATTAAAGCGGTTTGACCGGGTTCGCCAGTTTTCTCTCGACCAGGTCGCGCCCTTGTCAATCGAAGATATGGGCCTGCAGGCGATGATCGATGCCAGCCCACCAAAATGGCACCTGGCCCACACCAGCTGGTTTTTCGAAACCATGATTCTGGAAACCTACGAACCTAATTTCAAACCGTTCAACCCCCTGTTTCGACATCTCTTTAATTCTTATTACGAAACCGTTGGCACCTTTCACCGACGCGACCAACGCGGCCTGCTGTCGCGGCCATCAGTAGCAGAAGTTCTCGACTATCGCGCAAACGTTGAACAGCGGTTACATCAGCTGGCTAACAACAGTGATGACCAGACCTGGGACAAAATCGCTGACCTGGTGATGCTCGGCACACACCACGAACAGCAGCATCAGGAACTACTGTTCACCGATACCTTGTACAACTTTAGTCAGAACCCGATGAACCCGGCCTACGCCAGCCAGACAACACCTAATTTGGGGCACCCACCGGCAGCCCCGAAAAACACCAATGAACAACCAACAGCCCTTAAATATTTATCTTTTGATGGCGGCCTTCAGTACATCGGCAACAGTAATGAAACCTTCTGTTTTGATAATGAGACGCCGCGTCATCAGAGCTTTTTAGAACCCTTTCAGCTGGCCAACCGACTGATTACCAATGGTGAATATCTGGCCTTTATCGAGGCAGGTGGATACCAAACAGCCGAACATTGGCTCTCTGATGGTTGGGCAACCATACAGGCCAACAGCTGGCTGCATCCTCTCTATTGGCAACCCTCTGAAAACGGATGGCAGCAGTTCTCGTTGCTCGGCTTACAACCGCTTGATCTGCTGGCGCCGGTCTGCCATTTAAGCTATTTTGAGGCCGATGCCTACGCCCGCTGGGCTGGTAAGCGACTGCCCACCGAAGCCGAATGGGAGCATGCGGCCCAGACTCAAACGGCCAGTCGCAGTTCCGACAGAGCCGTAAATTTGGCAGAATCGAATCAACTCAGGCCGGTAGCCTGCGAAGATGGTCCTGGCTTACTGCAACTCTATGGTGACGTCTGGGAGTGGACCGCTTCGCCCTATAGCGCCTATCCTGGGTTTAAGCCGGCAACCGGGCCCGTCGGCGAATACAACGGCAAATTCATGTGTAATCAGCTGGTACTCAAAGGTGGCTCCTGTGTGACGCCAGCAGACCACATCCGCGCCAGCTACCGAAACTTTTTCCCCGCAGATGCGCGCTGGCAATTCTCCGGATTACGACTTGCAGATGGAATCAATTGACTAATATGGACGCAAAAACCGACGCTTCATTAACCCTGATAGACCTTGAACCCGAGCTAGAAGATTTCCGCCAGGCTGTGGTCGAAGGGCTCAGCAGCAGCCCGCAAAAAACCCTGCCCTGTAAATTCTTTTACGACGCCGCCGGTTCTGCCCTGTTTGACCAGATATGTAACCTCGACGAGTATTATCCAACTCGCACCGAAATTAGCATTTTGGAAACCTGCGCGGATGAACTTGCCGAGTTAGTTGGTCCCGATCGACTGCTAGTGGAGTATGGCAGCGGCAGCAGCATCAAAATTCGGATACTGCTCGACCATCTGGCCCTTGCTGCCTACATGCCCCTAGATATTTCCCGCGACCACCTGCTGCAGTCTGCTCAAAAAATTGCCGATGACTATCCACAACTTGATGTCATGCCGGTCTGTGCTGATTACAGCCAGCTGACCAATCTGCCGGAATATTCCGCTAATCCTGAACAGCGCCGGGTGGGGTTTTTCCCCGGGTCGAGCATTGGCAATTTCACCCGGGAGGAAGCCGGCGATTTTATGCGCAATGTTGCCCGCCAACTCCAGCCAGGCGACGGTTTTATTGTTGGTATCGACCTTAAAAAAGAGAGCGACATACTGCGGGCCGCTTATAACGACCAAAAAGGCGTCACTGCTGCCTTCAACATGAATCTGTTGAAGCGTATCAACGAAGAACTCAGCGCTGAAATAAACCTCCAGGGTTTTGCGCACAATGCGGTCTACAACCAAGCCCTCGGCCGAGTAGAGATGCACCTGGTCAGCCAACTTGAACAGCAGATAAAGCTCGGTGATCAGGCTTTCGAATTAGCCCAAAATGAGACCATCCACACCGAAAATTCACACAAATATGACCTGGTAGAGTTCCAGCAACTTGCCGAGGCAGCAGGATTTAAAGCCCGCAAAGTTTGGACCGATGCCAACAACTGGTTTAGCGTCCATTATCTGGAACGATAGCCACTTCAAGGCAACACCGGCTCAGCGGGCGCGTTCACCAGGTCGCAAAAACGAAGGCCGTTTACCCGGCGAAAATGATCCTGAGGCTAAGTTTAACCAGCGCCAACCTTCAGCCATTAACTGTCGCGCCTGCGGTGAGCCTGTCACCGCAGAGCAGTTCCGCATTGAAATGGACGGTCAGCATGGCCACCGGGTGACCAACCCACACGGTGTCGAGTTTCTGATTCTCTGTTTTAGCCAGGCCAGCGGCTGCCTCAACGCCGGACACCCCTACCAACAACATAGCTGGTTTAAAGGCTATCAATGGCAGATCGGCCTCTGCCGCCAATGCGGTGCGCATATTGGCTGGTATTTCAGCCGCCGCAACAAAGATGCCTTCTTTACGCTGATTGTTGACCGCATCACCGATTGATTGATCTGGCCCCAAACCT
>JAHRWJ010000293.1 GCA_019090185.1 Immundisolibacteraceae bacterium | reverse complement strand
TGGTCAAAAACTCTAGTTGTTTGGTGGTTTCTACGCCTTCAGCAACCAATTGCAGGTTGAGGTTTTTGGCCATGGCAATGATGGTTTTGGTTAATGCGTCTGTCTGAGCCGTATCGTCGAGTCGACTGACAAATGAGCGATCGATTTTTAGGGTGTCAATCGGGAATTGATCCAGGTAACTCAGGGATGAATAGCCGGTACCAAAATCATCGACAGAGAGTGTTAGGCCAAGCGCTTTGAGCTGTCGCATTGAGGTAATTGCACTTTCTATTTCGGTCATTAACAGACTTTCTGTGAGTTCTAATTCTAGGTCGTGGGGATCAACATTGAAGTCATCGATGGCTAATTTGACCAGGTCGACAAAGTCCGGCTGATGAAATTGTAGGCCGCTGAGATTAACGGCCATACGAAAATCATTAAGCCCTTGTGCTTGCCACCATTTGAGTTGCCGACAGGCTTCACGCAATACCCAGCTGCCAATAGGTATGATGAGGCCTGACTCTTCTGCGATGGAAAGAAAGTCAACGGGAAGCATGGGGCCGAGCTCGGCGCTTTGCCAGCGAAGCAGTGCTTCAACGGCGACCATTCGGCCAGTACTGATTTCCATTTGGGGCTGGTAGCTGAGGTATAGCTCGCCGGAGTCAATGGCCTTGCGGAGTAATGTTTCCACATTGAGCCGGGCGTGGGCGTTACCGTCCATGGTTTTTTGGTAGTAGTGAAAGGCGTTTTTCCCGCTGTTTTTGGCCATATACATGGCTTTGTCGGCATTCTTTTGCAACTCAATGACCGTGGTGCCATCGTCCGGATAGATAGCGATACCGATGCTGGCGGTGATGTAAACCTCTTCTAGTTCGCAATGGTCAAGGTTGTTACCGGTGTTGATCAGAAATGGTTGTTTTAGAGAGTCAAGAATTCGCTGGGTAACCACAGCGGCGTCTTTTTTGTGCTGCAGACCGCTGAGCATCAGGGTAAATTCGTCGCCTCCGAGGCGGGCAAGGGTAGAGGAGACTTCTCGGGTGACCAGGTCACTGATGCGAAGGCTGGCGGTCAAGCGTCTGGCAAAACCTTTTAATAATTGATCTCCGGCATAATGGCCCAATGAGTCATTGATGATCTTAAAACCATCCAGATCCATAAACGCGATGGCCAGTGGGAGTTGAATTCGGTTATGTAATTTGAGCGCTTGTTCCATCTCACGGTTGAATGCGGTGCGGTTAAACAGTCCGGTGAGCTCATCGTGATAGGCCAAGCGGCGGATGATGTCCTGATCCCGACGTTGATCGGTAACATCCTGAATCATTCCTGATACCCACATCGGCTCATGATCGGCGTTGTGAAGCGGCGAGGATTTAATGCGGATGATACGGTTATCGCCGGTGATGGAACGAATACTGCATTCACAAACATGGGCCCGCTGTCGGTAGCAGAAGGCCTCTTTGAGGGTGGTGTGCTCGTCTTCGTTGGCAAATGCCAATAGTTCATCAAACTTGCCGAAGGCACCGCTTGGATGGCCGATGACGTCATATAACTCATCAGAGAATAGCAGCTCGTTGGTGACCAAATTATGATCCCAGTGGCCAATGTGGGCGACCCGCTGCGCCTCTGAGAGTCTTTTCTGAGTGGATATCAGGCTTCTAAATGCTTTCGCAGATCGCAACAGATACCTGAGCCGTAGCACCAGGATCGGCCAGTGGAAGGGTTTGCGAATGAAATCCGTAGCCCCTGCGTCATAAGACATCGCTATCGAGTCACTGTCATCGTCGCCGACTGCCATTAAAATTGGCAAATGATCGGTCCCTGGCAGTTGACGAATTTGTCGACAGAGCTGAATCCCTTCCCGAGTTGTTCCATTGAGGTCAACAAGAACCGCTGCAGGCAGCCGTTTTGCTAATGCACTTAGAACTTGATTGGATTCCTGTTCGAAAGCCGCGACAAACCCAGCCTCGGTTAACTGGTTTTTTAGCGGCGCTTGGATGGACTCGTCATCGCTGACGATGATGACGGTTAAGGATGCATCTGGGCTGTCGCCCAGCCCTTCCCCGGTAATAAAGTCTTTTAGCTCATCCCGAATCCGCACATGCTCGTGCTTGATTAACATCAGGATAGACTTTGAGGTGTCGGTGGTCTCGGAGGTGATAATCTCTACGAGCTGCTGGCAGAGCACATTGATGACGGGGTGGGCAAGCGGTGCGCAGAGACTTTTTAGCGCGCGCGCCACCCGCGTTGATTTGACCGGTTTGTTGTTGGCCAGCTGACGCTGAAGTTTATCGATATAGTGTGGAAATGAATCAAGATAGCGCCTCGCCGATGCAGCCGTTATTGAGCCATCACCGTATTCACGCTGGGCTCTTAACACGAAATTAAATTCGTGGGATATGGTAGGGCTAGCCAATAAGCTGCTGGACTGCTGGTCAGCCTCTGAGTCCTGATTTTTGGTTGGTTCCGGTGTGGGTTTCATCGGATTGACTCAATTCCTAATGGATGCACTAGCAGGTCAGAACATAAGAGGGTTTTAGATAGCAGTTTGTCGGCTGATAAGCA
>JAHRWJ010000292.1 GCA_019090185.1 Immundisolibacteraceae bacterium | reverse complement strand
TCGTGGTTGATGATGATATCGACCTGCGCAATTGGAATGATGTGATCTGGGCATTGGTCACCCGGGTTGATCCCGCCAGAGACAGCACCCTGGTTGAGCGCACGCCAATCGATTATCTGGACTTTGCCGCGCCAGAGGCGGGGCTGGGGTCCAAAATTGGCATTGATGCCACTAATAAATGGCCCGGAGAAGTTAAGCGTCAATGGGGTGAAACGATCGCCATGGATAGCGAGGTGCGTCTCCGGGTCGATCAACTCTGGGGCGAATTGGGGCTCGATTAGGCCAGCTAGCTCTGGTTAGTTGCTAAGCCAGTAGCCAGCCGAGCTAGGCCGGTGGCGCTTCTGATTCAGCCTTGTCGCTGGCATCTGGCCAGGAATCCAGCACGGTTTTCACCAGGGTTGCCAGTGGGATTGCAAAAAACACCCCCCAAATACCCCATAGTCCGCCAAAAAACAGCACCGCAACAATGATGGCCACCGGGTGCAGGTTAACGGCCTCTGAGAACAGGATGGGTACCAAGGCATTGCCATCGATAGCCTGAATAACGCCGTAAGCCAGAATCAGGTAACCAAAATCGTTGCTCCAGCCCCACTGGGCAAAGCCCACCATCGCCACCGGCAAGGTCACCACCACCGCGCCCACATAAGGGATGATTACCGATAAACCGGTTAATACGCCAAGTAGCAGCGCGTATTGCAGGCCAAGAATGGAAAAAACCAGCGCAGTCGCCGAGCCGACCACCACAATTTCGACCACTTTACCGCGCAGGTAGTTACCCATCTGGGTCTCCATTTCCCGCCACACTTCCACCAGCAACGGCCGGGTCGGCAGCTGATCGGCAATCCAGCTGCTCATGAGTGTTTTATCTTTTAAGAAGAAAAACACCAGAAACGGCACTAGCACCAGATAGACCAGCAGAGTCATCAGATTCACCAGCGCTGATAAGGGATTGCTGACGACAGACTGTCCCCAATGGGCAATCTGCACGGTGAGTGACCCCAGTACCGTGTCGAGCTGTTCGACTGAAATGAATTCGGCGTAGTCGGCCTGTAACGTCAGCAGGTGCTGGCGGCCTGAGCTGAGCATGTCCGGTAGTTGCAATAGCAGCCCTTTGAGCTGACTAAATAGGATAGGTAACAGGCCAAACAAGATCAGTGGGATAAATCCGAAGGTCACAAACGAAACCAGAATAACCGCTAGTAATCGGTCGCAGCCACGGGCTACCAGTGCCGCCACCAGGGCTTCTAGTATGTAAGCCAGCACGATGGCGGCAAACACCGGCGCTAACATCGCCCCGGTCAGTATCACCACAGTAAACCCGGCGATTAGCACCAGTACCAGTTCGATCACCTGGGGGTCAGAAAAATAGCGCTTCGACCAGCTGTTAAAATAATCTCTCATGCAGAGGTTCCGTCACCCGATGCAGCGGCTATCAGGTTATTCAAAGAGTATGGAAGTCGGTCATTATGAACGTTTTTGGCCTGGTGATGGGGCTAGGCGGGGTTGATATGCCGTTAAAACCGAACCCCAGGTGAGCCGTCTCAGCAGGCTTTTACACCATGCATTATTGAACAGCCGGTTTTGGCGCTATAATTGCCGCCATAATCCGCCTGTTAATCGGCAGCAAAGAAGCTAACAGGTTGATGGTATTCCTATGCAGATTCAGGAACTGGTTCACCGAGCCGCCTGTAGTGCATGAGGTTAGCCATCAACACTCAAATTAGCTCCAACCATAGCGACCCTAATTTTGCTTACTAAACCCAACAAGTTTGATTACGACCAAATTTTAAGCTGTTCTCGTGGCGAGATGTACGGTCCAGGTAACGCGCAACTGCCGATGCCACCGATGCTGATGTTTGATCGCATCATCGAAATCAATGAAACCGGTGGTAAATATGGCAAAGGCTTTATCCAGGCTGAGCTTGATATCAACCCTGAGCTCTGGTTTTTCGGCTGCCATTTCCCCGGCGACCCGGTGATGCCAGGCTGTCTCGGGCTGGATGCCATGTGGCAGCTAGTAGGTTTCTTCTTGGGCTGGCAGGGGCATCCTGGCCGGGGGCGCGCGCTGGGCTCCGACAAGGTGCGTTTTAGTGGTGAAGTCACCCCCGATAAGCAGTTGGTGACTTATCGAATTGATATGAAAAAATTGATCACCCGACGCCTGATCATGGGCATTGCGGATGCATCCATGGATGTAGATGGTGAAATCATCTATGAATCCAGCGGGCTGCGGGTTGGTCTGTATGAATAACCAAGCTGGAGTATGCTAACTAAATGGATCGACGTGTTGTAATCACCGGGCTGGGGATCGTATCCAGCATCGGCATTGGTGCTGCAGAGGTTACCGAATCTCTGCGTGAGGGTCGCTCAGGCATAGAATATAGTGACGACTATGAAGAGCAGGGGCTTCGATCTCGGGTTCATGGCCCGATACGGGTTAATGCCGCCGAGCTAATTGACCGTAAACTCTATCGGTTTATGGGCGATGCCTCTGCTTACGCCTATCTGGCGATGAAAGAAGCGATTGAAGATGCTGGCCTAAGCTCAGAGCAGGTTTCTAATCCGCGCACCGGCCTCATCGCCGGTTCTGGTGGTGCCTCCAATAACAACATTGTGACCGCAGTCGACACCCTGCGTGAAAAAGGCATTCGTCGAGTAGGCCCTTATATGGTTACCCGTACCATGGGCAGTACTGTGTCGGCCTGTTTAAGCACCGCTTTTAAAATTCGCGGCATCAACTACTCCATCACTTCTGCCTGTTCCACCAGTGCACATTGCATGGGCAACGCCGCTGAACAGATTCAAATGGGCAAGCAGGACATGATGTTTGCCGGTGGCGGAGAAGAAGTGCATTGGACTCTTTCGGTGTTGTTCGACGGTATGGGTGCGTTATCGAGCAAATACAATGACAACCCGACCACTGCCTCACGTGCTTTCGATCAGCACCGAGATGGTTTCGTCATCTCTGGTGGTGGTGGCATGGTGGTGCTCGAAGAGCTAGAACATGCCAAAGCCCGTGGTGCCAAAATTTACGGTGAGCTGGTTGGTTATGGCGCCACCTCTGATGGCTACGACATGGTTCAGCCTTCCGGTGAAGGCGCTGTTCTCTGTATGCAGCAGGCGCTGGCAACCACCGATGGCAATATTGATTACATCAATGCTCACGGCACCAGCACGCCGGTAGGCGATGTCAAAGAACTTGGCGCGATACGGTCGGTTTTTGGTGACAAGATCCCACCGGTCAGCTCCACCAAGTCCCTCACCGGGCATGCGCTGGGAGCAGCAGGCGTCAACGAAGCGATTTATAGCATTCTGATGCTTAAAAATGACTTCATCGCGGCCTCCGCTAATATCGAAACCGTTGATGAAGCCGCAGAGGGTGTGCCGCTGGTTACCGAACGGGTCGACAATGCCGGGTTGGAAACCATCATGTCCAATAGTTTTGGTTTTGGTGGCACCAACGCCTGCCTGGTGATCAAAAAAACCGTTAGCTAGTAATGTTCAGGACCAACCCTGTTTAGATCGTTTTTCTAGCGCGCAAACAAATCAGGCCCCACTCAACTGAGCGGGGCCTGATTATCTTCCTACCAAAACCGCCGATTTCTCGGCTGGCTCGGCGCTTTAAAAAAAGCGCCTTATTTTGCAGCAGTAACCATATAGTCCACCGCCAGTTTAATCTGATCATCCGGCAGATGGGCAAAGCCACCCTTTGCCGGCATCGCCTGAAAGCCATTTAACGAATGGTCGTATAGCACTTCAATACCCTGAGCCAGGCGAGCTTCCCAGTCAGCAGCAACGCCATATTTTGGTGCGCCAGCCAGGCCAGTCGCATGACAGGTAGTGCAGGCGGTGTTGTAGACCCCTTCACCATCCATCACCACTGGGGCAGCAGCAACCTCAACTTCTGGCTCCGGCTCAACAGGTTTAGCCTGAGTGGCCATAGACCCGGCAATAAACAGGGTGCCGTCGGTTAGCGCGACCCTGCCAACCGGTTCAATGCGGGCATCAGCGGCAGCCACTTCCATTGGGTCGGGCCCGGTGTCGGTTATTTTGCTAATTATGGTACCAAGAAGAATCAATCCAACAGTCATTGCCGTCATCAGTAGGATTAACATCGAAAAATTAGTTACAACAGAATCCTGTTTTTCGCTCACAAACGTTCCTCAATCACGAGACATTGCCGACACCACACGGCCGGCCAAAAAGGTGCCCGATTATAGCCGTATTTGGCCAACATCGGTAGCGCTAGCATGGACGCTAGCAGAAGATTCGGGTATCCTTTGCCGCCCCGCGAGACTGGTATTTCGGCTCGTAGAACGCAAATTTTTCAACCATCAAATAAGGCGCCCGTAGCTCAGTTGGATAGAGTATCGGCCTCCGAAGCCGAGGGTCAGAGGTTCGAATCCTCTCGGGCGCGCCATTTTTTGCTGTTCAGCCACTCAAAACCAGCAATCCGTGTTGGTCATTAACATCGGGTGGTTTCGCTGTTGCTTAAATTTAATATTGGCCCCAGGTTGTTTTGAACTGATTGTCGGGCCCATCAGGTTGAAAAATAAAACTCGGCCTAAATCTGCCAGACCTTAAGTGCAAATGAACTGCCCAGCCGTGGTGGTTTGTTAAGCCCCTGCTGAGGTTAATTCCTTAAAAATTTCGAAACTCGCGATGGCGGTGGCATTAGCAACATTCATCGATGAGTTATTGCCCAGCATGGG
>JAHRWJ010000291.1 GCA_019090185.1 Immundisolibacteraceae bacterium | reverse complement strand
GTATTGAGTGATTTGCGGTGGTGGCGTCTGGCAGGGTGGATGAGTCGAATACTGGTTTTGTGCCTTTATGAGTTCCAAACCGAGGGTCTGCGAAGCTATCGATATCAATGGTTGAACTGATGATGCCGCCCTCTACAGCGAAATCCATAATCTGCTTGAGTCCACCCTTATCGACATTGAGATAGTTGTAGTTGATCACCCTGAGGTCGGGATCCAGACTGGCCAGAATCGCGTCATGGGTGTGTGCGGGTATATGTTTACGAATTAATTGAATAATCTCTTCAAGTTGGGCCCCGCCCTGGTTACGAGCCAGCTCGATATCCCGGCCTGCTTGTTGGATGTAGCCCATCACCTCCTGAATAGCAGAAAACTTCTGCGCTATGGCTCGGTCTTGGGCGAGCACGATGCATTCGACATGCCCTTCTGGCCATGGCATGACGTCTTTTGAATACCAGGCCACATGACCATAACCTCCCGTTTCCACCACATCGGCCCAGGGTAGGGATTGAACAAATGCCGCCGGTCGGGCGCGGTTGCTGAGTGCCTTAATAAAGGCTGGGGATTTGGGCGGCGCAACGGGGATCAGGAGTACGGGTGCGGGGCGGTTTGGAATCAGTGTTAGCGAAACGTTCTGCTGTTTTAGGTATCTGTAAAGCACTACCGAATGGGTCGCCAGGAGGTGAGGCATACCAATCTCGGTGGGGCGGCTACCATTTCGATAATTGGTGATTAATGCCCGTGCTAACGTTTTATCGGGTTTGCGGTCAGCGCGCAACGGGGCGAGCTTGACCTGGTCATTGAGGAGGTCATTAATCGCCATAGCGCTACCATCGCGATGCATCAGACCGATCCAGCGAAATTCTGGCCTGGCGCTAAACATATCCATGGCCAGAGGGCTCATCACAAACGCCATGTCGGGCTGACCATCTTGAAAATAGGCTCTGAGTAGGTCCCAGTTTTTCATCTGCTCTATTTTGAAATCCGCATGTACCATCAGCTTGCGATAGCGTTCAAAAGCGACGATGCCGGCGTAGTGATCGGCCAGCGGGATATAGAGCGCGTGGACGGTGTCGCGCTGCTGGGCGGCGTTGGTAGCAAAACTTGTCACCCACAGCAGTAGGATTGCCAGTAGCCAACGGCATTGCAGTTTTGGTTGGTTAGCTTGATCGACAGCAAGGGTTTTGATGTTCAGCATGGCGTTTTCTGAGACCCCAAAATGTATAGGTTTATGGCCTTGAACGAGTTAATCCAATGTAGGCTGGCGAAAGTCGTTTGATATCCCTGCTTAAGCTGCAGACGCTTTGCCGCAGCTGGGTGACGGAAACAAACAACGTGGTAACGGATAATTCCTCCGGTATCGGTGTAAGGGTTAGTTGTCCAGATCTATGGCGGCCTGCCTCAAGTTGTCTTGAGTTAGATTGTTGTGGTCGGGGGCAGAACCGCCCGCTAGGCGGGTTTAAGCCAGATATCTCGGTGTAGCGAATCGATTGATGGCCTGAGATGAATAACAGTTGCCAGGCGAGCAGCTGACATAACGGAGGCGGGGATTAATCACGCCAGAGATACCGGCATGCGAAGAGAAATTTGATTAAAGTTGGCTCAGAAGTTTCGCCTTGCTCAAGCGAAAACAGCGAGTTTTTCTGCTTTGGGACGGCCGCTATTATGAGTCGTTGTTGATGATGAAAACAGGAGCAGATGATGGCCGTCAAATTTGCCAAAGGTTATTTACTGGTACTCGGGGTTTTGTTTTACATACCCTTTGGGGTGTTGTTTCTGATCGACCCTGCAGGGATGTTTGCAAAAATGGGCATTCTGTTTGGCAGTGAGATGGCGCTTGAGGAAGTGCGCGCCTCCCATGGTGGCGTCTGGTTGATAACAGGAATTTTTTGCGTGGTATCGGTCTGGCACCAGCAATGGCTGCGTTACGCACTGCTCTTTCTGTTGCTGTTTAATGGTGGTTTTGCGATCGGCAGAGTTGCCAGTTTTGTGCAGGGGTTGGTACCAGCCATGGCGTTGGTGCCGTTATTTGGATTTGATCTGATCTTGGTGTTGGTCTCGGCGGTTTTGTTGAGCCGGGCCGACCTGTCATCAGACGGCCTGACCCGAGTTGGCCCTGAGGCGGACTAACTCGGGCAGGGTGGTTAGTGCTGAATCGATGGACGGTTAGCTAACCGAGGTTATCCACGCACCAGCTGTTCGACGACTTTATATTGATGACGTACCGCCACTTCCTGATCCGAAAGATGAATTTCCTTGATGGCACCGGACATGAGTCCGCGCTGGGTCGCCTCGACGGTATTTAGATCTTCTCGAAGCAGGTCACGAAGGGCCAGTTTGGAGTATTCCCGGCTGATGGCTTCGCCGGCGTCAGCTGGTGGAATCATATAAAACCGGTATTGCCATAGGGTTTTATCGACGGCGATGGGCCAGAAGTGGTAAGTGAAAAACCAGCCGTTAGCCACATCAACAAAAAAATTAGGGAAGCAGACATTAATATCAAATAGCCAATGTTTATGATTGCCGGGGTTGGTGCCTGGCATGAACTGCTGCTGCATCGCGCCTGACTGAAGCCAGAGTGAGGAGGCGAGTTGATAAGAGAGCATTTCGGCGGGTCGATTCTGGGCGACATAGTCAGGATTCATCGGCACAGAAGCTGAGCGGTGGGGTCCAAACAGGCGCACTGAACTCAAATGCATGTAGGGGTCGTCGCTATCCGGGTCGAGCATGTCGCCGGCGGTCAAGCGATGCACAAACCCGGCGTGATAGGATTCCTGAAAAGCGTCGATAATGACTTTCCAGTTCGCGTTCACCTCTGCTTCAAGGGTGTGCATCGGCACCATCTGATCAAATGGAAAATCTTTTAGTTGGTCGCCAAGACCACCGAGATACTCGGTTAAAGACTCGGCTGGTTTGGGGGCTGCATTAATAAAGATAAAGCCGTTCCAGGTTTCACAATGCACAGCGGGCAGGCCCAGCTGGCTTTTGTCGAGATCAAAAAACTGCCCCTCATCAGGTACAAACGCAAGTTCGCCCTGGTTGCTATAGGTCCAGCCATGGAAGTCACAGCTAAACCCCCTGGCATTGCCACAACCGCTGGTAATTTCATTGCCGCGATGCCGGCAGACGTTGTGAAAGGCTCGGATACGCCGGTCATCGCCGCGGACAATGAGCAATGAACTCTGCAATATGGCGATGCTTTGCACCCTATAGTCACCAGGTTCAGGCAGGTCTTCAACGCGACCGACATTAAGCCAGCTTTTCTTAAATATCTTTTCTCGTTCGAGCTCAAAATACTCCTTTGAGGTCATCGACTCGATCGACAAGGGTTCACTACCCAGGTGGCCGAATTGGGTACTAAAAGGCTTTGAGTCCGGTGCGTTCATCGTGCGGCTCCTTCAGTGTTGCCAGGCCAGTTGGTTAGTCTCGGACCAGGCCAGCAGGTGTGTTGGCAAAGGGTGGCAAGATCAGAAATCGTTCTGGCTCAAAGCTGTTGGGCACGTCTGGCTGGTTAAAAATTTCTATGGCCGGCGCGACTTCCATTAACATTTTTGCCAGATTAAGCAGGCGTCGTTGTTGGCTGTTGAGCTCTGCTAATGGCACTGGCCGCAGGTAAGTGACGATCGATTGCATTTCCGGCAATACCGCCTGATAAAACTCGCGTAGGTTTTCCATGGCGGAGTTAATGCGCTTAAGGTTCCTACTGGCCTCATCTTCGAGACCCCACTGCTGGGCAAAGGGTTCCAGTCCCTTGAAGGGTTCCGGAAGTAATCGATTGCTCATACGGGACTCCAGGGATTATTGGTTAACAGTTTTTGGTAGCAGTTCTGCCGGGCGAGTGTTGGCCTGGACATACTCGCCTATGTCGGTAATTGCTTCGCGCCCCTCTGGAATTAGCGCAGCGAACATTTGCCAGACGTGGGGCATTCCGGGCCAAATATTAAGGGTCACTTGATGACCACTGTGGGTGATTTTTTCGGCTACCCGGCGGGCATCGTCAAGCAGTATCTCGTCGCTACCGACCTGAATAAGAATCGGCGGTAAGCCGCTTAAATCGCCATAGTAGGGTGACATTCGAGGATTGGTTCTATCCTGGCCGTCAGGAATTGTGCCCGCATAGGCGTCGGCCATTGCGCCGAGGGTGCCGGCGGTTAACATTGGATCAGACCCTGAGTTGATGGTCATGGTGGGCCCGGTGAAATTTAGGTCACTCCAGGGTGACAGGCAGACTGCTGCCGCAGGTAACGGGTCGCCGGCTTCGCGTAGCGCCACCAGGGTTGCCAGCGTGAGTCCACCGCCGGCAGAGTCGCCAGCAATGGTAATGCTGCTG
>JAHRWJ010000290.1 GCA_019090185.1 Immundisolibacteraceae bacterium | reverse complement strand
TGGCCATTGCACCGATTTGATCGACGCAAGGGCTGATCGCCAGCTTTTCAATCTCACCACTGATGGCCATAAAGCGGAGTGCGCCAATATTACCGCTACTGGATTTAAGGGCGTGGGCAGTTTGACGAATTGCCTGGATGTCGCTGGCGAGCATGTTCTCGTTCAACTGCCCATGTAGCATTTTCAGGGTATCTATAAACACTTCGATAAGTTCTATCAAGTCGCTTTTTTCTGCTCCGGCAAAGGTAGCTTGAAGTCGGCTAATGGTCTCCCCATCCAGGGTTGTTAAGCTGTCGACATTAAGTTCATTAACCGGCTCTGATGACCGATGATGAGTTGTCGGCTCGGTTACGGTTGGCAACCAGCGTTCCACTAGCTGCTTGAGTTCGACGCTTTCGAAGGGTTTACCGAGTAACTCATCCATGCAGTTCTCGGACTGCCTTCTGACCTGGTTATCGATGGTGCTGGCAGTGATGGCGATCACCGGTGTGGTCAAATGAGTCGGGATCTGGCGGATCTGTCTGGTGGTTTCGTAGCCATCCATGATGGGCATCTGAATGTCCATAAAAATCAGGTCGTAATTTCGTTCAGCGGCCATTTTGATCGCCTCGAGACCGCTAATCGCTGTATCGGCGTCAAAATTGAGTTCGGCTAACATGGCAGTGAGCACCAGCTGATTGACCGGGTGGTCATCAACGACCAAAATTTGATGAGGATGCATCTTGGTTAGCGGGTCATTCATCGGTGATTAAAATAGGGCCTGAAATCCGGTTAGCGACATTGCTAAAGGAGCATATGACAAACAGCTAAATTGTACCTAAACTGATGGCGGGAGCATCAGTTTTGTGGTGGTCAGTTTTTTTGCAAAGCTCGGTGAGAATCATAATCTGACCATTTTACTTGGTCAGCATTGAGTCACGTAAAGGGGCGCCAATAACATGTTGAAGGTCAATGTAGTAAAACAGAAAATTGCGGCAGGAGAGGTTCAATTCGGCTATTTGCAGGCCATGCCAGAAGCAGGAATTACCGAGTTATTGGGGCATGTTGGTTACGACTTTGTCATGCTTGATGGCGAGCATAGCCCCCTATTACCAGCGCAGATGGAAAACCTTTCTCGGGCCGCTGAGGTGAGTGGAATTTGCCCGATAGTCAGGGTTCCCGGTTGTCACTCGCAAGATATCTGCAGGCTACTAGATGCCGGGGCTGCGGGCATTATCCTGCCTAATGTGCGTAGTCGGGCGGAAGTTGAAGAAGCGGTTAATGCGGCTCGATATCTACCAGCAGGGACCCGTGGTTTGTCGATGCCCAGACAAGCCGGTTTTGGTTCGATGCCGATGCCAGAGTTTGTAGCCTATGCCAATCAAAATCTGCTGATAACTGTACAGGTTGAGACCCCGGAGGCACTTGCCGATATCGATAATATTGTTGCCGTTGATGGGGTTGATGTAGCGCTGTTGGGTCCACTTGATATGAGCGCGGCATTGGGGGTGTTAGGTCAGTTTGATCACCCTAAAATGGTTGATGCTCGGCAGCGGATTGTGGCTGCCTGTGAAAAAAATGGTGTGACTGCCGGGACCTTTGCGCTATCAGCCGAACAGGTCGAACCGCTGATCGCCCAGGGGTTTCGGTTTATTCTGCTGGGAGCTGATTTAATGTTTCTGCGCCAGTCAGGCTCGCAGATACTCGCTGCCGCCAGGGCACTAGGTCAATAATCGCCGACATCGGGGTTTCTTGATCGCTCAGAGCCGTTTACCCGGTTGTTTGGCGATTCTGTAAGGAGTCGCTGAGCCGATCTAGAGTTTCGAGTACCCGGCTATATTCAACTTCAATTTTTTGCAGAAGAGTAGTGCAGTCCGCGAAGCTTTGATCACGAACGGCTATTTCTAAATCGTTGAGAAGGTCGCTCAAGGCAACCGCACCTAGATTGCCGCTGGGTGATTTAAGTTTGTGGGCGGCGAAAGCAATGGCTTCATGGTCTTGATTTGCACTAGCGCTGCGTAACTCATCGATAGTCTGGGATGAGGTTTGCCGATAGAGATCAATCAGACGAACCAATTTTGCACTACGCTCGCCTTGGTAGAACGACAGCAATTGATCAATAATGGCGCTGTCAAGAACGTCATCAGCAGTCTCAATGGGCTTCAGTTTAGTTTCGGGCTGTAACGGTGTTGCTGAATCAGCCGGGGTAACCTGGTCAGGTTCATCGTTGACAATCGAAGCACTGCCAGTCAAATCGCTGGCAGTCGACTGGCCAACCAGATCACGGCTGGATAGCCACCTAACTAGCATATTGATGAGCTGTTGCTGTTCAAAGGGTTTACTCAGGTAGTCATCCATGCCCGCAGCAAGAAATTTTTCCCGATCACCCTCCATCGCATTGGCCGTTAGTGCGGCAATTGGTGTGTGTGTGTGTTGTTCAGCATCGATGTCGCGGATTATCCGGGTTGCCTCAAAACCATCCATTTCTGGCATATGGATGTCCATCAACACCATGTCAAACTGTTCTAATTGCGCCGCATTGACCGCCTCGTAGCCATTGTTGGCGATGGTGACATCAACGCCAACTGACTCAAGCATATCCCGTGCAACTTCCTGATTAACCTGATTATCTTCGGCCAGCAATATTTTGTAGGGGAAACTCTCGATTGCTGGATCCGGACTTTGGCGGGTTACCAAACTTTGGGCTCTGGGGGGAGTAGGTAGTAGCGCTTTGGTCAGACACTTATGTAAATCATTGGGTTGAACTGGCTTGTTCACTACACAGCAGATGCTTGGGTCCTGTGCCTGGCTAGTGGTCATGGAGCAGTCAGAGCTGAGAATCACCAGGCGCATAGCGCGAGTAGCCGATAACTGGCCGAACGCTTTGCATAGTTCCAGACCATCCATACCGGGCATGACCAGATCGATCAAGGCAACGGAAAATGGCGCCTTTGTTTCAGCCGCCTGTAAGGCTTTTTGCAGTGCTTCGCTGGCGTCAGCCGCAACCTCCACATTAATATTCCAGGAAGTCAGTTGGGCGGCGAGTACCTCACGATTGGTTGCATTGTCATCGACGACCAATATTTTGCTGTTTGAGAGCTCTACGGAGCGGGATTCGTGGTCTAGTGATTGTTCCAACAGGTCAGATGCGAAGCTAAATCGAAATGTCGAGCCGACATCAGGGGTACTGGTAACTGCCAGTCCGCCACCCATCAGATTGGCGAGTTCGCTAGAAATGGTTAAACCGAGTCCGGTGCCACCGAACCGGCGGGTGGTGGTGCCGTCTGCCTGGGTAAATGCTTTGAAAATTGAGCCTAGTTTGTCTTCAGCAATGCCGATGCCGGTATCTCGAATACTCAGCTCTAGTAAGTGTTGATCATCATCGCTGTGCAGCACACGAACACTGACCTCAACCTCTCCCTGGTTAGTGAATTTAAGGGCATTGGTCAGCAGGTTGCTTAGTACCTGACGCACTCGGGTCGGATCTCCACTGACCGTGGTGGGCATACTATCGGGAATATTAATGATCAGCTCATTGCTTTTGTCGGCGGCCAGGTCGGCGAGTAGCTCAGTGCTTTCGTTTACTAACTCTCTAATATCAAAGGGTATTTTTTCTAAAGTGAGGTGGCCTGCCTCGATTTTGGAGAAATCAAGAATATCGTTAATGACATTTAGCAGTGCACGCCCGGAGCTACGGACGATCTCGACGTAATGACGTTGTTTGCTATCAAGTTTGCTGTTTTCGAGCAGTTCTGCCATGCCGAGCATGCCGTTCATTGGCGTACGAATTTCGTGGCTCATATTGGCTAAAAATTGCGATTTTGCCTGATTGGCATCATCCGCCTCCGATCTGGCTTTTTCGAGCGCCTTATCGCGGCGATTAACCTGCTCAAGCATATCGTTAAACAAGGTGCTCAGTTCACCAAGTTCATCATGATGGAACTTACGCGCTTGCAGTGAATAATCGTTGTGACGGGCTACCTTGCGCATGGTGTTGGCTAGTGCTGATATTGGTATGGAAATCAAATCGAGCATTCGTCGAGCGATGAGCAGCGCAACAGAGAATCCGCTAAGAAATAGCGCCAGATATAACAATACTTGTTTGATCAGTTCACGGTAGGTTTCGGCTAGTGAACCTGTAACCGAGAGGGTGGCGACCGGTTTATTGCCGACCAGAATGTTCTGTTCCAGGGTGATGTGATCGAGTAGGTTTTTCATCAGCCACCCGCCCAGGGCGCTAGTGAAGGCGTCTAATGTAGAGACAGGCTCACTGTTGCTAGCGATGTTGGTAGAGGGTTGTCTGTCGTAATCAACAAACCGGGCTCCAGACTCGGTGCTGATGACCGCGGATATTAGCGCTGGATGCGCATCGAGTGAATTGAGGATTTCTTTGGCAGTCAGCTTGTCATCAAAGGCGAGCGCAGCACTGACATTGATGGCCGTACTCTGGGCGACTATTCGTATCGACTTTTCTAGTCCTCTCTTTTTTTCGTCCCAGCTGTTATAGACCAGAACCGTCAGGATGAGAAGGGTAGCGGTGAAAGCGGAGCCACTAATGATGGCGTTTACTTTGCCCTGTATCGAAAGGTTACGAAGCCAGTTCATTGACTTCCCTCACTGTCGTTGTCTGTCAACCGTTCAGAAATCCTCAACAGCTGGGAACTGGCCGACAGCCCGGCTCGATGTAAGTGGTCCATGTGAACCCGAGGGCGGATACGGTTGGTTTGTAATTTTAGCTCGATGATCCCACCGCTATGGCCAAAATCCTGTTGATCACTGACCGTGAGCAGGTTGGGATGGCGCAGTTGTTGAGGCTCCTCGGAGGTTGGGTCAACAAACAATATTTGACAGTCGCTGGGTGGGGTTTGCTCGGTCAATACTCTTAATACCAATTGGCGGTCGTTGATCTGTTCTCCGCTAATAATTTCTCCGAGCGCGCTGACCACCTCATTTTTAGCTTCGTAAGCACAAAAATGAAACTCGCCCGGGTGTGTTATGAAACTCTCGCTACTCCAACGGATAAAGTTGGCAAAGTTATAGATATAGACGGCTTTGATTTGGCTGTCAGAGAAACCCTCGCTCTGAACTTGAGCTGGCACTACCGTTAAGTAGAATCCTAATAGGAGGCAGATCGCTCTATTGACGACCGAATACCGTCGGAACTGGTTGCTGCTATTAATGAGTAACGGCATGGGTAGAAATCAGAATGAGTAACTGAAACGGAGGAAGAAATCACGTTCAGCTTCACTGGTCTCTGTCGGTAAAAATGTTGGTCGTGTTTCCAGGTGCTGGCTATCCAGCAGATTCCGACCAACGATCGAGACCTCCAGATTAGGGCTAAGCTGATATTGCATACTGGCGTCCATTTCGACGTAGCTGTCGACACCAACACTGGGGAGCTGGTCTACAAAGCGTGTAACCAGGTTGAGTCGGGTTTGCTGGCTGAACTGATAGCCCAGGTCCAGGCGTAACTGGTGCTGAGGTGATGACCCCTCATCCTGTTCTGCTAGTGGACTGATGCTGCCGCTACGATTGTGCAGCTGCATTTCTAAAAATGAGTATCCCAGTTTGAGTTGTAATCGGTCGTTGGGGTGCCAGTCAACCGAGGCTTCCAGGCCGTAGCTTTCCCCATGGGCAAGATTCTTAGAGGTGTTGCCCAGAACAATCGCGGTAATGCCCGGCGGCAGCACGACGTTGAACGGAAGTATGAAGCCGGGCGGTGCTGGTAGCGGAAATGCGCGGATGAACTCGAAGGTGGTGAGGTTGTCGTAACGGTTATAAAACAGGGATAGATCAATTCGAATTTTGTCACTGCTGTTAAAGCGGTAACCCAGCTCATGGGCGACAACCGTTTCAGATTCCAGATCGTCATTGCCAAGTAACCCCAGAACCGTCGGTGGAGGGCCGACGTTGATCAGTCCAGTGGCAATGAGTCCATCAGTTTCAGCTCGGGTTGGTGTACGGACCGCACGGGAGATGGCGCCCCAAAAAGTGTGTCCTTGAACGGGCCGCCAACGTAAGCGTACGTTGGGTTGGTACTCGAAACCGGTGTAATTGTTATGTTCTAGTTTGGTCCCAATCGAGAGCCACCAATGCTCTGGTTGTAAGGTAATCTCATCTTGTAAAAATAAGCTATATAGCCGGTCTGTTCGTCTTTCGGGGGTAAAAAACCGAGCTTCTCCTTTGGTTGGATCGCCATCGGGCAGGTGGTCTTTTGCGTATCGGTAATTGGCACCCCAGGTCAGCTGATGCCTACCTTTTTGGGGCAAGGTCTGGTCGAAATCCAGGTCGAAGGTAATACGGCTTTCCTCAAGAATGTATTGATCCCGTTGGCTATAGTCCAGGTAAGTTTGGAGACTACGTGACCCGCCACCGGCCGTGGTTTGACTCCAGCGAGCAAGCAAATTACCGCCGCGAATATCGATATCATCTTTTAATGAGGTGCTGAATGGGGTCAGCAGGGTTAATGCATCAAGCCTTTCGGAGAGCTCTGCGTTGTAGATATCGCCCTGCAGAGTAAATTCATTGCTGTTATTAGATCGCCAATCAACCCGAAACCCCGCGCGGTCGTCACTACCTTCATCGTCGGCGCTGCCGCCTGATAACGAAGGGGTTGCAGCCTGGTTACGATGTTTAGCGTAGAGGCGAAAATAACCTGATTCCCCTAACTTGCCGCCATGACGAAGTGCAATCTCTGAATAGTTATCACCGATGGTGGTGGTTGCAAAATTGCCCTGAGTGTCTTCCGAGCGCCGAGTAATGATGTTGATAACCCCGTTGACCGCGTTCGCCCCCCAGATAGTCGCACCTGGACCGCGGATAACTTCGATGCGTTCGAGGTCAGTTAGTATCAAGTCCTGTTCATCCCACATCACACCGCCAAACAGCGGGCTATAAACGCTGCGGCCGTCGATCATGACTAGCAGCTTATTGGTGATGCGGCTGCTGAATCCTCGGCTGGAGATTGCCCATTTATTGCCGTCCATGCGGGCGACGTGAAGTCCGGGCACCTGGCGTAGCAATTCGGGGATTGAAGTCGCCGATGAGTTGCTGATGTCCTGTCTGGAAATAACGTAGACCGCAGCCGCAATATCATCCGCTTGTTGGGGAGCACTGCCGGCAATGGTGACCTCGATGTTGCCAAGTGCTTCCAGGCTGAGGGATTTTAAATTCTGTAGTGAATCGGCGCGGCTGAGTTGAGGATAGATCAGCGCAGCGACCAGCAGTAGCAGTAAGACCATACCGATGGACCTGGCTGGCTGTGTCTGGTCAGCAAGTGAGATGGATTGATGGTCGAATATGGCCTGGCTCGAAGGTCTGATCATAGCATTCTGAAGAGAAGTAAAGTGAATGGTAGGGCTACCCGCTTGTTCTGTGGGGTTGGCTACCGGTTTGGTGTTGAAATCAGTGATAGGCATCATAGTTCTATCTCTAACGGTGGCTGTTCAAGTTGATTGGGCTGTGGATTGCTGAAGGTATTCAGTCGCGGCAGCGGCCGCCATCGGTTGACTAAAAAAATAACCCTGGGCGAAATCACAGCCTTGCTTGCGGACATAATCAAGCTGAACCTGAGTTTCGATGCCTTCGGCGATGAGTTGCAGTCCTAGACTTTTGCCCATCGCAATAATGGCCTGGGTAACTCCGGGGTTTTCTGAAGGTTGATCGATATTGCGAATAAAGCGGCGATCAATTTTCAAATTGTTGATCGGAAAATCGTGCAGATTTCCCAGCGATGAACAGCCAGTGCCAAAATCGTCGATCGATATTCCGACGCCGATCTGCTTGAGTTTGCCCAGCAGGTCGGTGGTTCTCTTGATGTCGGCCATCAGGATGTTCTCGGTTAGTTCAATCTGCAGGCTGGCGGGCTTGAGTTGATGGGTCTCGATCGACTTGGTGATGGTTTTACAAAGATCATCTTGAGCAAATTGCAGGGGACTGACATTAATGGCCATGATCAGGTTCGGGTGTCCCGCCTGCTGCCAGTTAGCGAGCTGCAGACAGGCCTGATCGATGATCCACTGGCTAAGGGTTGCGATCAAGCCGGTTTGTTCAGCTAGGTCGATGACTTTAGACGGTGATAAATCGCCGAGGTCAGGATGGGACCAGCGCAGTAATGCCTCAACGCCGACGATAGTCTCACCGGCCAGGCTAATAATGGGCAGATAATGGACCGCGATCTGCTCGAATTTGATCGCATCGCGCAGTGCTGATTGGAGGTTAAGGTTTCTGAATGATGACGAGCGAAGGTCACGGTCGAAAAAGCGGTAACCATTTCTGCCGCTTGCTTTAACAGCCTGCAGGGCGGTTAGGGCGTTCTCCTGCAGCACACCGGCGTGGGCGCCATCATTAGGGAATTCGGCGATGCCGATGCTTGCGGTCAGGAATATTTCTCGAGGTTTCCTGTCCGATTCAGGTTTGATTGTAAATGGGTTTTTCAGGGCTGAAATGATTTTTTCGGCGGCTAGTGCGACAGTGGCTCGATTGTTTGTTGCTTTGAGTAAAATTGCAAAACAATCGCCACCGTGGCGGCCGAAAATTGGTTTCAGTAATAATTTTTGGGCCGGATCACCGACGTCAAATTCTTTTTTGACCCTACTTGAAAACTCGACCAATAACTTGTCGCCGCTGCTGTAATTGAAGCTGTCATTAACGCGTTTAAAGTTATCCAGGTTCATAATAAGCAGAGCAAAACAAGCGTCGAAGCTTTGATGCAGGATGATCGATTGCTGGATTTCGTGTTGAAAGCTCAGACGATTGTAAAACCCCGTTAATTCATCGTAGGGGGAAATCCGCTGAATGTCGCCGTCGTGGTCCCGCTGTTCAGTGATGTCCTGAATAACGGAACTTAAACGTAGGCCGATACCATCGCTGTCACAAGTTAGTTCTCGGGTGGCTAAAATTACCCGAGTGTCGCCATTACCATTGACGATGCGGTACTGGATTTTGGTGGTGCCCTGGGTCTGTAAACTCTCCTGAATTTCTGTTTTATATTGTTCTCTATCATCCAGGTGAACGATTTGGCCATAGTCACGCATGGAAAAATTACCTTTCGGTTCATGGCCCAGAATCTTCCAGAAGCTAGCCGAGGTATAGCCGAGCTTATTAGCCAGGTCGAAATCAAGGAAGCCGAGGTTGGTCAATTTTTGAGCGGTGCCAAACCGCCGTTGAGACAAAGCTAATTGCTCCTGGCTAAGGCTGTACTGCTGAATCATATTGATCCGGTGTATCAGCATTGGCCAGCTTAACGGCTTGCTAACATAGTCGGTAATTTGGGTGGGGTTTGGTTGTTCGGCAATAGCTTGGTGGTGGCTGCCGGTAATGATAATGATGGGCAGGTGTTCGCATTGATCAAGCCGCCGTATTTGCTTGCATACCTGGTAGCCGTCGGTACCGGGGAGGTCGGCATCAAGAATTACTAAATCGGGTCGGTGTTGGCAAATAATGCCAATGGCTTCGGCACCATCATTGGCGGTGATGACATTAAATTTGGCTTCCTGAAGTTGATCAAGACCAATTTCCTGGGCGATGGGGTCATCATTGACCAGCAATATTGAAGTAGGGCCGCTGTGGTGGGCATTGATTCTTTTGGCCGGCGATAGACTGCTGCTGCCAAGGGTCGTTGTCTGGTCTGTAAAGAGTAAAGGCAGCGTGTTTTCATCAATTTTGTAAAAAAAGCCGTCATATCCATCGGCAATGAGCGCACCCGGCATTGACTCATCGGCGGCAAGCCAGTGTTCAATGGTTTTACCAACCGTGTTGATAGTCGAGGGAAAGGTTAGGCGCCCAGTAAGATCTGAATTGGCTAGGTGGGTGGGGAGATTAGAATTTTTGTTACCTAATGCGGCCATCAAGGTTGGCGTGTGGAAGGGATGGTGTAGCGAGGCGACAGCATTTATCAGGCGCTGACATGGTTTAGCGGGGAAATCCTGGCTGATCAGCACCAGGTCATAGCGGGTGCTGGCTAACTGGGATAGGCCGGCATCGATTGATTTTGTCTGTTTGAGTTTGCAACCGAGTAGCTCTAGGGTGCTGGTAATCCAGGACTGGCGGTTAATATCTGATTCGACGATCAACACGTCGTAGGTTTGGTCTAGCATGGCTGCTTACTCTTTATTGTTATTATTGGTCATGGCTATTATCTGCGCTAAGCTGACTGAGGTTGCTTGCTTTGACGCCAGTAAAAGGTTTCGAACTGCTCCGGGGAAATCGGTGGGCTATAGAGATAGCCCTGCACAATTTCACAGTTTTGGCGAACCAGAAAATCGAGTTGTTGGTGGTTTTCAACCCCCTCGGCGATCATCCGCATGCCCAGGCTCTGTCCCATCGCAATAATGGCTTTGGTGATCGCCTCGCCGCCCGGGTCGATGCCGATTTCGTTAATAAAGGAGCGATCGATTTTTAGCGTATCGATAGGAAAACGGCGTAGATAGCTCAGCGATGAGTAACCTGTACCAAAATCATCCACGGAGAGTTTGGCGCCGAGCCCACGCAGCTGTTCCATGGTGGTGATGGCTTTTTCGACGTCACCCATGAGCATGCTCTCGGTGAGTTCAAGCTCAAGAAAAGATGCGCTTAACTGGTACTCATTAAGAATACGTTCGACCAGTTCCGGAAAGCCGGGCTGGCGAAATTGCAGGCCACTCAGGTTGACCGCAACATCAATTCCCTTGAGTCCCTTTTCGTGCCATTGGGTCATTTGCTGGCAGGCTTGACGAAGCACCCATTCACCAATCGAGATGATCAGGCCGGTCTCTTCGGCCGCCGGAATAAATTTAACCGGAGAGACATTACCCAGCTCTTCGTTATGCCAGCGTAATAAAGCTTCAACACCCACAATCCGGCCAGTGGTGATCTCCAACTGGGGTTGATAAGCCAGTTCAAATTCATCTAATTCGATCGCTTTACGCAGATGGGTCTCGAGTTTAAGCATCTCCTGAGCTTCGGCATTCATCGAATGTTGATAATAGGTGAAGGTGTTTTTGCCGGACTGTTTGGCCGCATACATAGCCATGTCAGCATTGCGTTGTAACTCCGCCAGGGTGGTGCCATCTTCTGGAAACAGGGCTATGCCAATGCTGGTGGTGATATAGATCTCTTTTAAACGGGTCACGGTGGCGTTGGACTCTGAGGCCAGTAGAAACGGATATGCCAGAAAATCAACGATACGTTGGGCGACAATGGCACTGTCTTCTTTGCGCTTGAGCCCTGGCAGCATCAGGGTGAATTCATCACCCCCGAGTCGGGCAAGTGTTGGTGCCTGATCCTGAATCATTAAATCACTAGTCCGCAGGTGCGCGCTAAGCCGGCTAGCAAATGCTCTTAACAGCTGGTCGCCGATGTGATGGCCGAGTGAGTCATTGATGCGTTTAAATCCATCCAGGTCCATAAACGCGATCGCGACCGGCAGATCCATGCGCTGATGCAGGTCAAGTACCCGCTCCATTTCCTGGTTAAACGCGACCCGGTTATAGAGCCCGGTGAGGTCATCGTAGTAGGCTAGGCGGTGAATAATCTCCTGGTCGCGACGTTGGTCGGAGACATCTTGCACCGTACCCATCATCCAGAGCGGCTCGTTGTTACCCGAGTAGACCGCCGAACCCTTAATGCGAATAACCTGGGAATTGCCGGCTGCGGTGGTGATACGGCATTCGCCACAATGGGAACGGTGATGGTTACAGAAGGCCTCAATCAGGGTGTTGTGGTCACCCTCTTCGGCGGTTGCTAAAAAGTCGTCAAAAGTACTGAAACTGCCTAATGGGTGGCCGATGACCTCGTAAAACTGATCCGATAACATCAGTTGGTTGTGACTCAAGTCATGATCCCAATGGCCAATGCGGGCAATGCGTTGAGCTTCCGCGAGTCTTTTTTGGGTACGATAGAGGTCATTCAGGGTGTGTGCCGAGCGGGCGATATAACGCAGGCGTTGTAGTAGTACCGGCCAGTTCAGCGGTTTGTGGGCAAAGTCGGTTGCACGGGCCGAAAACGATCTTTCCACCGCAGACTCATCCTGATCACCGGTCATCATAATGATGGGTAGATGTTCACCGGTATTAAGTTGACGAATCTGTCGGCAGGTCTGCACTCCGTCAAGGCCTGGCATGTCAATATCGAGTAATACCAGGTCAGGCAGACTGTTGTTAAGACTATTTAGCGCAGCTTCGCCAGATGCTTCGGTAGTGACCAGAAACCCTGCTTGCTCTAGTAGGTCTTTAGCAATTTCTCGAGAAAACAGATCATCATCAACCACCAGGACTTCAGTTTGTAACTCTGAGGCGGCCTGTTGACGACCGGATGGATTGGTCTCTTCCAATTCCAGTAATCTGGGCCGAAGGCGGTCATGTTCTAACTCGATCAGGTGTAGTAGTGATTGGGCTGTTTCTGTGCTTCCGCTGTCCACCATTTGCTGCAGCTGGCCACAAAGAACGGTGAGGCTAGGGTGGGCCAGGGCCCGGCAGGTTGACTCAAAATCGCTGATGTTCTGGTTGAGATTTTCTACTGCCTCTGGGCTCTTGTCACTTAGCCCGCTACGGATGGCGAAGATCGATTCTGACGCGCTAAATAGATAATGGCGGGTGATTTCAAACGCATGTTGGTCGTCGCTGGTTTCGTAACGAGAGCGCAGCTCAAAAAGGAAATCTCTGACAATGACTGGCGAAGTGGGACGGCTGGCACTGTTATCAAGAGAATTCATGCTGGGAGATGGCTGATTTGCAATGAGGGGCACCAGGTCGAGGTAGAAGTGATGGCCTGGTCTCTGACAGCTGCTAGTCAGGCCATTACCAATCCGTTGTTAATTTTTCGGCCTCGGAGGTTGTATCTTTAGGGGGGAGTATCGATGAATATTGATGAATATCATGATCAGCAGTGATTAACTGAGTTAACTTATGAAGTTTTGGTTTTTTAACCGTAGTAAGTCCCGGTTGTTGTCACTAACGAGCGGTTGGCAACCCGCGTGGTTCCTCTGTCCAGATGAACGACAGGTTTGTAGGCCGATAAAAACCATCGTTTATAAGGTCGGTCTTGATGTTGAAAACCTTGATAAAACAGATTACCAGTCCATCTTCACCGACAAGCGCAGCTGCCTCGCAGCGCCAGGGAAATAGCGAAAATTGCCAAAGGCGAAATCAGCCCGCTCGGCAAATTTGCTATCTGTGAGGTTGGTAATGGCGGCCTGAATCGAAATTCCGTCAGCCAGTTTCTGGCCAGCGCGCAGATTGAGTAATTGATGACCATCGTAGTGGTGGTCATTGGCAGCATCAACCGCGTAACTGCCCATATATTGACCCTGTAGCGCCAGCCAACCCCCGGTGGGGTTTTGATAACGCCAGTTCAGGCTAGCCAGGTGATTCGGGGCAGTATCAACCTGGTTGCCATCGGTAATGGTCTCGCCGCCGGGTAGGGCGCTATCAAAGCCATAGCGGTGCAGTGCCTGGGTAGCGCTGAGCTGTAGAGTCTGGTGGGTATTGATTTGCCACAGAACATCCAGTTCCAGGCCATGATGGCGGGTTTTACCGTTGCTGATGTTGGCACCCGTGGCGTCGCGTAGGATGACGTGCTGCTTGCTCATCGCAAACAGGGTTATTTCGGCATTCACCGGGCCTAGCTGGCGACTATGGCTGAGCTCCAAACTACGGATGGTCTCAGACTCCAGATCGGTAACCAGCTGGCCAGACTGCAGGCGGTAGAGCTCAGTGGCCTGCGGTGGCCTGAAACCGTAGCCGCCGCTGATGGTCCACTCGCCATTCTGACCATCGCTGTAGTGCAAACCAATTCGGCCACCGAGATTACTAAAGTGGTCTTTGCGATCGGCCGGGCGGGTGAATTTACAGCCACCAAAGCCGCAGGGCGTGCCGTCGGCCTTGCTATTACCATCCAGAAACCGGTTGTCGTAACGATAGCGCAGGGACTCGACCCGCGCGCTGGTGACCAGTTGCAAATTGTCGGCTAATTGCCATTCCAGGTTGAGATGGCTGGCGGCCAGGTAGCTGTCGACCTGGTAGTCGTAATGGGTGCCCACCGGCCGTGTTGCAACCAGGAAAGCCGAAGGGCTATTGAGTGGGTTCTGCTGAACCTCTTTCAGATAGATATCCGCGTATTCTAGTTGTAGTGTCCAGCTCCAACGGTGGCCATTGCCGAAGTCATTACCGGCCGAAGTCATTACCCCGACGCTATGCTGGCCGTTCTGCTCCAGTGACTGCTCGGGTAGAAAGTGTTGCAGAAACTCCATTTTGGAGCGTCGCCAGTAGGGGGTAACACTAAACCAGCCGTCATCGCCAAAGCCACGTATCAGCTCAACTGAACCGCGGCCGGACCAGGCGTTTCGGTAGGCTTCAGGGTTCAAATTATCGCGCCGTAAACTGGCCTGCTTGTAACTCTCTTCACCGAGAATAAAGCCGGCGGTCTCCTGCTGCAGCCAGCTGCCGGAGAGCCGGCCATTGAGTTGCCATTGGCCGAGCTGCTGTTGGTGTTGCAGGCCTAGTTTCTGCTGCTCATAACCGGCATGGTCACGCCAGCCATTGTCGTGACTCGCGTTATAGTCGATGCGTGAATTGCCCAGCTCGGTTGCGCGGCTGGCGGAATAACTCAATCGGCCAAAATCGTTGGCGCCGCTATCCAGGCGAAGACTTTGGCTGTTGCCAGCTGGTGCAGGGGTATGCAGGTTAATCACGCCGTGCAGCGCATTACCACCATAAAGCGCGCTGGCAGGTCCGCGAATAACTTCAATTTCAGCCGCCTGTTCGTGGTTGAGTTCGAACAGGTTATTGACGTTACAAAACCCGGCGGGGCGAATGGGAAGTCCATTTTCCAGCAGCAGAAACGCGCCACAGGCACCGGGCCCGGTGAGTACTGGTGATCGAATCGCAGTGAGGTGTTCCTGGCCATTGCCCCGGCTGATCCAGGTGCCCGGCACCGCATTGAGCAGTTCAGCTGGGTGATGTGCCGCGGTGCGATTGATCTGTTGCTGTGTCAGCCGGCTGACATTGCCGATCGCTTGCCACGCCAGGCTACGTTGTTGGTCGGCGCTAACATCAATGGTGGGTAAAACTGTCTCGGCTGCCAGACTGCAAAAAGGCAGAGCTGATATTAGTAAGCAAGCCAATAGATGGGTCACGACCGGTTGAAAATTCGGCTGGGTAGAGGGCATGGTGCAGAGAATCCTGGTGCAGAAATGACATAGAACCAGGATGTTCCGACCTAGTGCGGTCACAACACCCTGGTTCTAATTGGTTGATAACCCCTGTCTGTCGGCGGGGCTCCTATAACCTCTAACTAGATAAATCGATGTAAAACGCAGCCGCCGAACCTACGATGCCGTAGAAGAAGGACTTGATCGCCCCCCAAGTTGGTGACTCGGCCATTTCAGCCTGTTCGGCATGAGCCATGGATATAAGGTAGGCGTGAATGGCGTCGGCGTCAGTTTGATCCAGGTA
>JAHRWJ010000289.1 GCA_019090185.1 Immundisolibacteraceae bacterium | reverse complement strand
TTCCTTTTTGAAGTTGCGCTCACTTTAGTTTCTTCTTTCAACATAATGGTACGCTGCACACCGAACTATGGATGACATACCCAATATAGCCAGAGTCGCAGCCCTGATTGGCTACCCTGCACGGGCCACCATGCTATCCGCACTGATGGATGGCCGTGCGCTTACGGCCAGCGAATTGGCCGCGCTGGCCGGTGTGACCAAACAAACTGCCAGTGGGCACCTTGCGAAACTCGAAGAGGGAGGCCTCATTGCAAATGTGACACAAGGTCGACACAAATATTTTCGCTTAAATGGCAATGATGTTGCGACAGCCTTAGAAGCGCTAATGGGCGTCGCGGCGACCCGCTCGCGCACCCGTACCGGCCCAAAAGATCAGACTCTGCGCAAAGCCCGCCGTTGTTATGATCACCTGGCCGGAGAGTTGGGTGTATTCATGCACGACCGAATGCTTGCAAAAGCATGGTTAACACCTAAGGGCGAAGATATTGAATTTACCGTGTCAGGCAAGTCCGCGATGATCGCTTTTGGAATCGACATAACAAGCTTGGCAACTCGTCGTCCCACACTGGTCAAACCATGCCTTGATTGGAGCATGCGCCGATATCATTTGTGTGGCAGCGCTGCAGTAGGATTACTCGAGCAAATCATCGCTAACGGCTGGGCGAGCCAACAAAATGATTCCCGTGCCATCACATTTACGCCAAAAGGAGAGCAGTGTTTTAGGGAATGGCTCGGATGACAACATAGGGCTGGCGCGCCCTAAGAAGCCTACTGCCACTGGTTTCCGTTTCTGCCATGTTGACATTGCAAGGACGCAAACGGATCAAGCTCCGCACCAGTCCTAGACCTGTCATAGCGCTTGAGATATAGCACTGGCATTTCATCTTGGTTCCACTGGAATCATGTCGATACCGGAGACCTTAACTAGAATATTATTACCGTACGTGACTATTATGTGTAACAGCCGGCACCACACTACAATTTAGTCACGTACGGTAACTATTTATTGATTTCATGAACGTACCCTGCTATTTTTTACCGTACGATACTATTCATAACCGTACTGTCATGAGCAAACCAAAAGCGACTAAAACAAATACTCACTATGGTGCTGTGCGCTCAGCCGAAGAACTCGGTGGGCTGGTGCGCGCCCACCGGAAAAGCCGCCAGTTAACATTGGAGACTGTTTCCGGGCTAGGCAATTTAAGCCCACGCTTTCTTTCCGAGTTTGAACGCGGCAAAGAGACCGCCGAGATCGGAAAAGTACTGAAAGCGCTACGAACGCTGGGGCTTGAAGTCATCATTCAGCCCCGAGGCGGGTGTGAAAGAAACCCTGCACCTTCGACCTTCAAGGATGAAGAAGGAACAAACGAATGATTGACCTGGATGCACTTAATGTCTGGAACAATCAGCGCCTGGTGGGCCATTTGTGGCGCAACCCAACGGGTGCCATCGGCTTTAGTTATACCCCGAAGTGGCTCACACAAGATGGCTTTGCGATCTCACATACCTTGCCTCTCATTAGCGACGACTTTACGCCTGAAGAAGGGCTTGCCCACCGTTTCTTTGCCAATCTACTGCCAGAGGGCGGTGTCCGCGAACAGATTGTCCGCGACCTAAAAATATCAAATAGTGATTTCAACTTATTGCGTGCCATTGGCGGTGAGTGCGCTGGCGCATTATCAATCCTGCCAGTAGAGCAACGACCCTCGCCACACTATGACTATCACCCGATAAGCGACGAAGAACTAGCTAACCTAGTCGCCCGGCGTGGCCACGTCTATACCTGGTCTGCCAACGAGCGGCCTCGGCTTTCGCTGGCAGGTGCGCAGGACAAGTGCCCAATCCTGGTGCGAGACGGGAACTACCTGCTTCCCCGGCAAGAATCACCCTCCAGTCACATTCTGAAGTTTGAACTGGCGGACTATCGTCATTTGCCCGCCTATGAAACCTTTACCACGCAACTCGCTAAAGCAGTCGGTTTGCCCGTCGTCAACATCCAGCTAAAGTCCGTTGGCAAAACCCGTTACGCATTGATAGAACGCTATGACCGACTTTCGGATGATAGCGGCCAGGCACAACGGCTACACCAGGAAGATTTCTGCCAGGCACTGGGCTACGGACATGAACGCAAATACCAGGAGGACGGCGGTCCGACCTTTACGCAGTGTTACCAGCTGGTTCAGGATGTTTCCAGTGACCCTGCCAATGATCTCCAGCACTTGTTGCGTTGGCAAATATTCAATGTACTGGCAGGTAATTCTGATGGCCACGCTAAAAATCTGTCTCTGCTTTATTTGGTCAATGGCGAGATACGATTGACACCCTTCTATGACCTGGTTTGCACCCGCGCGATTGAACGCATCGACTACCATCTCGCTTTTGCTGTCGGCGATGAGAGAAACCCCAGCGTGGTCACCCGAAAAAATTGGGAATCCCTCGCCTCACAGTGCGACATTCGTCCGCAGTTTTTGCTCAACCAGGTAACTGAGCTCGCAGCCCGCTTGCTGGATAATCTAGCGGCAACAAAAGCCTCTTTTGAATCTCAATATGGGCCTTATCCAGCGTTACAACGCATTGAGCAGCTGGTCTCAAAACAATGCCGAATATGTGAGGTTCAGTAATAGCTGATCACATGGCTGCTTTAGCGGCTTAAATTGTTATGCACTCCAGAGTTGAATGCGCCCTATTATATTTTTCCTGCTACTGGCCAAGACTGGTTTGCCCTGCTTTTATGATGCCCCTTCGTTCAAAGTAGGATATGAACTTTACTTCAAGGGTGGCTCATTACATAAACGCTATGAAACAGTATTTTGGTGCTGAGTCATTATCAACCATCATTAAAAATCAGCCTGACTGAACTCTTTCCACAAGCCTTAACAGAGAAATAGTCTTCACATCATTAATCATGGGAAACTCATCGTCACCGTAGCAAAAACTGACCCGCTCTGCGGCCCTGCTCGCGGTTTTTATCGATCAAGCCCCGTAGCGCGGAGAACAATTCCGGGCCTCGCTGTATTTCATCCAGAATGACCAGCTTATCTGCGTGCGCGCTTAAAAAGCTGGTGGGGTCGCAAATCGTCCGGGGCTTCCAAATCGAGGTAAATTAAGTCAACGTCTTTAGCAATAACTTTTGCAAGTGTCGTCTTGCCGACTTGGCGGGCGCCAAGCAATGCTACCGCAGGCACTTCTGCGATAGTTGCTTGAAGTTTTTCTGTTAGTTCGCGCTGCAACATACCTTGCATTTTAGGAATCAAATTCCTTATTTATAAGGTAAATTCAGGTTGTCATTTAAACATCTGAGGTATGTTAATACCAACCAGTACCCGGCATTGCTGGTCGTTGCCGGTCACTCCCACTCAATAGTAGCCGGCGGCTTACTGGAAATATCGTAGGTCACACGGCTGATGCCGCGTACTTCGTTGATGATCCGGCTGGAGATTTTTTCGAGAAAGTCGTAGGGCAGATGGGCCCAACGGGCGGTCATAAAGTCGGTGGTTTCCACTGCTCTGACAGCAACAACATAGTCATAGCGGCGGCCATCGCCCATCACCCCGACTGACTTTACCGGCAGAAAGACCACGAATGCCTGGGCTACCTGGTCGTATAGGTTCCAGCTGCGAAGTTCTTCGATAAAAATAGCATCGGCCTGGCGCAGAATTTCGGCGTATTCAAATTTCACTTCACCCAGAATTCGCACCGCCAACCCTGGCCCTGGAAACGGGTGTCGAAAGACCTGTTCGGGTGCCAGGCCAAGCTGCAAACCTAACTGACGTACCTCGTCTTTAAACAGTTCTCGCAACGGCTCTAGCAGATCGAGCTTCATATGTTCGGGCAGACCGCCGACGTTGTGATGAGACTTAATCAGATGGGCTGCCCCTGATTTGGCCCCTGCTGACTCAATCACATCGGGATAAATGGTGCCCTGAGCAAGAAAATCGACGCCATCAATTTTTACCGATTCTGCGTCGAATACTTCAACAAACAAGCGGCCGATAATTTTGCGTTTCTGTTCAGGGTCTTCAACGCCGGTCAGTTCTTTAAAAAATAGGTCTGCGGCGTCAACTCGTATCACCTTGACGCCAAATTCTTTGGCGAAGGTGACCATCAATTCATCGCCTTCATTGAGGCGAAGTAGGCCGGTATCGACAAACACGCAGGTGAGCTGATCACCAATCGCCCGATGTAACAGCGCTGCCAGCACACTAGAATCAACACCACCAGAAAGCCCGAGCAAAACCTTGCGTTGACCAACCTGCTGCTTGATTTCCGCAATCATGGTTTCGGCGATGTTTTCGGCGGTCCAGCTGTTACCTGCTGCACAGATGCCGTGGACAAAATTGGCTAGTATTTCACCGCCAGCCTGGGTATGGGTGACCTCAGGGTGAAATTGAATACCGTAAAAATTGCGTTGATGATCGGCCATCGCGGCCAGTGGTGAATTACCCGTGTGAGCCACGGATTCAAAACCATCAGGCAGCTGAGCGACCCGGTCGCCATGACTCATCCAGACCGGTTGATTGGCCTGCAAGTTTTTGAATAATTTAGAATTTTGGCTAACGATCAGGTCTGCGTGACCATACTCGCGGTGCTCTGCGCCTTCAACTAAACCACCCAGCTGAGCAGCCATGGTCTGCATGCCGTAACAAATGCCTAACACCGGCACGCCGAGCCTGAACAGTTCATCAGCCACCCGAGGTGGGTCACCGGCGATGACCGATTCCGGGCCGCCAGACAAAATCACTCCTTTGGCTCCGTAAGCTTTGATTGCGGTCGCATCCAGATCAAACGGATGGATCTCGCAATAGACCTTTAGCTCACGTACCCGGCGAGCGATCAGCTGGGTATATTGAGAACCAAAATCAAGAATAAGGATTTTATCGGCGTGGATATCCGCCATGAATTCTATGCTCGCGATATTCGGAAAACGACGCTCAGGGTCGCCTTCACTAGATGTTAATAATTACTCTAAATTAGTAAATTCAGCAGAGTAACGGCTTAGTTAGTAAGTTGGGTAGTTGGGTGCTTCTTTGGTGATGAACACGTCATGCACATGACTCTCGCTGACCCCGGAGGAGGTAATGCGCACAAATTCCGGCTCGCTACGAAACTCTTCAAGATTAGCGCAGCCGGTGTAACCCATGCTCGAACGCACACCACCGGTGAGTTGATAGGCGATCGGTACCACGCTGCCTTTGTAGGGCACCCGACCTTCGATGCCTTCTGGAACCAACTTGGTGGCATCGCCGCCACCATCCTGAAAATAACGATCGCTCGAACCTTCTGCGGCCCCCATCGCCCCCAGGGAACCCATGCCCCGGTAGGATTTATAGGAGCGGCCCTGGAATAGTTCAATCTCACCGGGAGCCTCTTCGGTGCCGGCAAACATATTGCCAACCATCACCGACCAGGCACCGGCAACCAGTGCTTTAGCCACATCTCCGGAATAGCGAATACCGCCATCGGCAATCAGCGGAACACCACTATTTAACAGCGCATCAGCAACCGCATTAATAGCGCTAATCTGCGGCACACCAACACCGGCCACCATACGGGTGGTGCAAATTGAACCGGGCCCAATACCCACTTTGACCCCGTCCACACCGGCATCGACCAATGCTCTGGCCGCATCTGCGGTGGCTATATTGCCGCCCACCACGTCCAGGCTTGGAAAGGTCTTTTTAACCCAGGCGACCTGATCTAAAACTTTTTGCGAATGACCATGGGCGGTATCAACCACCACCGCATCGACCCCGGCGGCCACCAGCTCAGCAACCCGCTGGTCAGTACCCGGACCAATCCCGACCGCTGCCGCAACCCGTAACCGGCCAACATCATCTTTACAGGCATTGGGATAGTCACGATCCTTCTCGATATCTTTAACCGTAATCATGCCGCTGAGGTTGCCCTGCTTGTCGACTACCAGCAGTTTCTCGATACGGTGTTGATGCAGCAGCTTTACCACCTCTTCGCGGCTGGCATCCTCTCCGACGGTCACCAACCGTTCTTTGGCGGTCATCACCTCAGAGATGTTGCGCTGCATATCGGTAACGAAACGCAAATCCCTTGCGGTGACAATGCCGACCAGCTCGCCGCCGCTGACCACCGGAACGCCAGAAATATTGTGACGACGGGTCAGCTCGACTACTTCGCCGATTGAGATGGTTGGCGAAACCGTGATCGGGTCGCGAATAACACCGCTCTCAAATTTCTTTACCAACGCAACTTCGGCGGCCTGAGCCGCAACCGTCATGTTCTTATGAATAACGCCAATACCGCCTTCTTGAGCTAAAGCGATGGCCAGGCGAGCTTCGGTAACCGTGTCCATGGCTGCCGACAGAATCGGAATATTGATTTCAATATTTCGCGAAAAATGACTTTTAAGACTGACTTCCTTCGGCAGGATATTAGATGCAGCCGGAATTAACAGGACATCATCAAATGTCAGGGCTTCGTATGCGATGCGCATAAAACACTCCAATGCTAATTTTTGAGTAACGCCGATGACCAGCCATTG
The DNA here is from genome assembly GCA_019090185.1 of Immundisolibacteraceae bacterium. Lineage (GTDB taxonomy): Bacteria > Pseudomonadota > Gammaproteobacteria > Immundisolibacterales > Immundisolibacteraceae > QNFC01. The sequence continues at coordinate 2,101 of JAHRWJ010000289.1, read as the reverse complement.
AGGCAACGGATGTGACCACTTTGGACCACTATCGCTTTTGCCCGCTCTCAAGAACGGCGCGACTACCCAATTAATAAACTTTGACGCTAACCATTCCGCTACACCAGTAATGTGCCGGAACTAAACGACCTGGCCCCATGCTTCATTAGCAAAACATTAATGTGGATAGAGCAAAATCGAGTCAATTGCAAAGTTTGAGAAAAAGCCGACCATTATAAGGGTGATTGGCCAGCTGCAGCAATGACTACGCGAACCAGCTCTGCAGGTTTTATCAAATCCACCTCACAAGAGAACCATCACCCACAGGTTTGCAGCACCGAAATGGGTTCAGTCGTCGCTATGAAGTCAAGATAAGGTTAAACATGGCGGTCTGCTCATAAGTTCTCCTACAATGGCCCCGGCTTATCTTCATCCGCAAAGATGGTCATCAAACAAAACCCCAATAAAGCAGCCATTAATGAGTCCTACGAAAGAGATATACACCGTTTCAAAACTGGCATTCGAGGCTCGGGGGGCGATTGAAAAGAAATTCCCGCTGCTCTGGATTGAAGGCGAGATATCCAATCTCTCTCGGCCAGCATCGGGACACCTTTATTTCACCCTCAAAGACAGCAAATCCCAAGTCCGCTGCGCCCTGTTTCGCAACCGTCGCCAGCAGCTCGGCGTAGCGCCAGAAAATGGCACTCAGGTACTGGTTCGTGCTCGGGTGACGCTTTATGAGGGGCGTAGTGAGTTTCAATTACTCATCGAGCAGATTGAACCCGCCGGTGAAGGTCTGCTACTGCGCCAGCTTGAACAACTCAAAGCCAAACTTCAGGCAGAGGGTCTGTTCGGTGAGCAGCACAAAAAGTCATTACCAGCTTACCCATCGACCATAGCCCTGATCACCTCTCCGGTCGGCGCTGCTGTCCACGACCTACAAACCACATTGGCCCGCCGCTGGCCGATTGCTAAAATCATCTTGCTGCCGTGCCTGGTACAGGGTGATCAAGCGGCGGCTCAGCTGGTAACCAAAATCAGCGAGGCTAATCAAATTGGCGCTGTTGATTTAATCATTCTGGCCCGTGGTGGCGGCAGCGTGGAAGATCTGGCTGCTTTTAACGATGAGACGCTGGTCAGAGCAATTGCCGCTAGCGAACTACCGCTGATCAGCGGCGTTGGTCATGAAAGCGACTGGAGCCTGGCAGACATGGTCGCAGACCTGCGGGCTGCAACACCCACCGCGGCTGCAGAACTGGCCACACCGGATAAGCTAGAGTTAAAGCAGACTATCAGCACCTATCTCCATCACCTGCAAACTAGCCAGAGACGATTATTAGAAAATCGCCAACAACAACTCGATTGGCAGCGTCAGCGACTCATACACCCGGGCGAGAAATTGCGTGCAGTCAACCTTCGTCTGCAGCAACAGTGGCAGACCTTAAAACGGTTACAAAAGCAGAACCTGGGCGACTCTAAACTGCGTTTAGACCAGGCACAGACCAAACTCAAGCAGTATTCTCCTGCTCACCAGGTAACTCAGTTAGAGCAGCGTAAAAGCCACTTGCTCAACCAACTCCAGCAGCAGATCAGCCAGCTCATCAACGACCGCAAACAGAAGCTTGGCAACCTCGCAGCCGCACTGACGGTTCTGAATCCATTAGCGACCCTGGCCCGGGGCTACGCTATCGTTCGCAATGAAGAAGGTACTGAAGTCGTTAACAGTGGCAATCAACTCGACACCGGCGACGTAATTCAAGTACAGCTAGGTGACGCCAACATCCACTCTCAAGTCAAAAAAATAGAGCTGGTCAAGCCATCCTGAGGCCGATATGAAATCAAACACTTCCCTAAAAAACTTCGCCACTTTCCCATTGCTGGCGCTCTGTCGCCTTGCTCTTTTGTTCCTCTTAGGACTGCTACCCAACCACGCCAATGCACAAACCAACCACTGGTTCCCCACCGAGCAGAGAATAGCTGGTGGCATCGCACTGATTGATATTAGTGATTCTTTCCAGCCGGGCAGTCAGGCATATTTTGGCAATCAACCGGTTAAGGTCACTTTCGAGGCCAGCCGAGCGATCGCGGTGGTCGGTATTCCTTTGCATACCTCCCCTGGTAA
>JAHRWJ010000288.1 GCA_019090185.1 Immundisolibacteraceae bacterium | reverse complement strand
GCGGTGCTGGTTTACCTGCGTGATCTCACCGAGCGCAACCAGCGCGAACGGATGCAGCGGGAGATGGCCTCGCGGGTGCAGCAATCGCAAAAGCTGGAAAGCCTGGGGGTGTTGGCCGGTGGTATCGCCCACGATTTCAATAACCTGCTCACCAGCATGTTGGGAAACGCCAACCTGGCCGCCACTGCGTTGGGCCGTGGTCATGCGGCCATACGTAACCTGGAGAATATTGAAGCCGCCGCTGTGCGTGCCGGCGAACTCTGTGGTCAGATGCTCACCTATGCCGGCCAGGGTCGGTTTGCGTTAGAGCCGACCGACCTGAATCACCTGGTTGATGAGATGACCCGGTTGTTGGAGCTCACGGTTAGTAAAAAGGCGGTAGTTAAATATCATCTCGAAACAAACCTGCCTCCTGCTATCGCCGATCCGGCTCAGGTTCGCCAGGCGTTGATGAATATGGTGCTGAATGCCTCTGAGGCGATCGGTGATACCAGTGGGTTAATCACCATCAATACCGGCATGATGCGCGCTCAAACCAGTTATCTGCAGGAGACCTATCTTTCCCCGGACCTACCGGAAGGCGATTATCTCTATCTTGAGGTTAACGACAATGGCGGCGGTATGACGCCAGAGATCAAGGCGCGCATCTTTGATCCATTTTTCTCGACCAAATTTACCGGTCGTGGGCTCGGCCTGGCCGCCGTTTTGGGCATCGTTCGTAGCCATGATGGAGCTCTTAAGGTTTATAGCGAGCCTGGCAGAGGCACCACCTTCAAGTTACTGCTACCGTTGGCAAGCGATGTTGAAACCGAGCCCGCCGGCGCAGAGATAAGCGAACTGTCCGCACTGACGGGTCTGGTGCTGATTGCTGATGATGAAGAGAGTGTTGCCGCCGTCACCGCACAAATGGTTGAAGCAATTGGTTTACAGGCGGTAATTGCTACCAATGGCCGCGAGTGTCTGGATCTCTTCGTCTCTAACCCGAGGTCATTTGACCTGGTATTGCTCGATTTAATGATGCCGGAGATGAATGGTGAAGAGACCTTCCGCGAGTTACGAGCCGTCGATCCTGCGGCCAAGGTTATTCTCACCAGTGGTTTTAATGAGCAGGATGCGGCTCACCGGTTCAGCGGTAAGGGACTAGCGGGATTTTTACAAAAGCCCTATCACTTAAGCGAGCTTAAACAGATTCTTGAATTGGTGCTGTCGAAGTCTTAGCAAGACTCCTGGCCGGGGAGCGGCCAATCTGGCTTACAACCGCAGCAGACTAACTGCTGTCACAAATTTCCTGCAAGGCGGCCTTATCTAGCAGGGCGACCTGCTTACGATTTACCTTGATGACCCCGTCTTCATGGAATCGTGTAAACATGCGGCTGACCGTCTCTTCGGCAAGGCCCAGGTAATTACCAATATCGCTGCGGGACATGCTCAGCTGAAATTCTTCATCGGGTAATTTGCGTTTTTTTAACCGGGCGGAAATGCTCAGCAGGAATGTCGCCAGCCGCGACTCGGCGCGCTTTTTGCTGACCAGAGTTAACAGCGCATGGTCATCACGAATCTCGTTACTCATCACTCTCATGATCTGCCGGGCCAGACTCGGCACAGTTTCACAAAGGCCATCCAGGTCATGGTAAGGAAGAATGCAGAGACTGGTCCGTTCGAGCGCCTGGGCAGTGGTGTTCTGGGTTTGCTCGTTTATAGAACTCAGTCCAAACAGCTCTCCAGGCAGATAAAACCCGGTGATCTGTTCGGTGCCTGTGGCATCCACCGTATAGGTTTTTACCGATCCAGAACGGACCACATAGAGGGAGTCAAACTGATCACCAGCCTGGAACAGATAGCCTCCACGACTCAAGGGTGTCGGTCGGTCGATGATATTTTCGAGTGCGGCAACGTCTGCCGAAGATAACGCCACCGGCAGGCAGAGTTGGGACAATGCACACTCGGTACAGGCTGTTTCTATTTTGGCTTTTAACATGGCAAGGGGCTCTACATACTCGGTATTCACCAATCGAACTATTTTGTCCGACTCTGCATCAGCTTAAAGTAACTGAATTTCGAGCCCATTGTACCTTGCTGGTTTTAACTGATGATCGGGAATCGACGGTTAGTTGGTTTAAACTTTGATTTCGTTGAATGTGGTCTGATCCTATTTACCAGATTAGTGGCTAGGATGGGTAGCAAGGGGCTGGCGGCCGCGTTTATAAATGATCTGCCTGCAGGCGTCGCTTAAGCAGACTTTTGAGTCACTGCTGGCCAAAAGCTAACATGCCTAACATGCCTAACAGGCTGCATGACTCCAGGATGGTTGGCTATAAATGAGAGGCTATTTTTTATGAGCGATAAAGTTGATTTCGGTCCGTTAGCCGAGTTAATCGGTGTTTGGAAAGGTGACAAAGGCAGCGATCTGGCGCCCGAGCCAGAGGGCTCTGAGGTAAGTCCCTACAGTGAAACCATCACCTACACGGCGGTTGGCGATGTCAAAAACGCCGAATCTGAGGTGTTAGCGGTGGTGCGGTATCACCTTGAAGTGATGCACAAACTCACCAATGAAAAAATCCATGACGAAACCGGTTACTGGATGTGGGATGCCAGCACCGGCACAGTGATCAATTCACTGATTATTCCCCGTGCGGTCTGTGTGTTGGCTGGTGGTAAGTTTAATTCAACAGTCGATGAAAATGGCCAGATTACCCTTGATGTCAAGGCAGCCGTTGACCACGCCGACTGGAATATTATTCAATCGCCCTTCATGAAAGATAAAGCTCGAACGAACGGCTTTACCCGAACCGTCACCGTCGGCAATGGCAAGATGAAATATTTTCAGAACACTCAACTCTCAATCTATGGCAAAGAGTTTGATCATACCGACCAAAACCAACTTACTCGCCAACCATAAACAGCCTGGGTTTAACCGCAGAGACAGGGTGGAAAATTTCCAAGTGAGTTGAATGGGGTTGCTCGGCTCCAGCTCCAGTCCGAGATCGACGTCAACCTCATTGATAAGCGTAGACTAGCCTGCCACATCATCACCCTGATACCGGAGCTTTCCTTTGACCAGCAACGCCCCTGACTCAAGTTCGCACCAAACCCAGCTCGACGCCATTATTATTGGTGCGGGGTTTGCGGGCATTTACGCCACCTACAGCTTGCGGGAAAAGCTCGGACTAAAAGTGAAGACTTTTGAAGCTGGCGGTGATGTCGGCGGCACCTGGTACTGGAATCGCTACCCGGGTGCACGCTGTGATATCGAGAGTTACCACTACTCCTACTCCTTTTCTGAGGAGTTGCAGCAGGAGTGGCAATGGTCAGAGCGCTTTGCCGCCCAGCCGGAGATTCTCGCTTACCTTAACCACGTCGCGGATCGTTTTGATCTGCGTAAAAGCATGGTCATGAACACCCGAATTGTTGCTGCCAGGTTCGATGAAGCCAGCTGCCACTGGGTGATAGAAACCGACGATGGCGATATTCATACAGCCCGCTACCTTATCTCTGGCGCTGGGGTACTGTCGGCGTCGACCCTGCCGGATGTTAAAGGGCTCAATGAGTTCAGCGGCGAGGTTTATCTAACCGCCAAATGGCCGCAGCAGGAGATCGATTTCAGCGGCAAACGGGTTGGGGTTATTGGTACGGGTGCCAGTGGTATTCAGGTGATCACCGAAGTGGCAAAACAGGCAAAGCAGCTCACCGTGTTTCAGCGCACCCCCAACTACGCCGCGCCGATTCGCAATCGGCCTAATACTGAGCAGGACGAGCACGAGTTTAAACAGAATTACCCGCAGATACGCCAAGACGCGCGTAATTCATTTTTGGGCGTTAACTACCCGGGCATGTTGCCCTCAGCGCTAGCAGTCAGTGATGAAGAGCGCCGTCAGCAATATGAAAAAGCCTATGCCGCTGGCGGCTTCGAGATGTTTGCAGGTAGTTTTGGTGATTTGATTACCAACCGCCAGGCCAACGACACCGCCGCCGAATTCATGCGCGAAAAAATTCGCCAGCGGGTTAATGACCCGGCGGTAGCTGAAATGCTGGTTCCTAAAAACTACGCCTATGCGACCAAACGGCCGCCGCTAGAAACCGACTACTACGAAACCTATAACCGTAACAATGTCACCCTGGTGGATATTCACGCCACACCGATCGAGGAGATCACGCCCAATGGCATCCGTACCAGCGCAGGCGAAACCGAGCTAGATGTGATTATTTACGCCACCGGGTTTGATGCAATGACCGGGCCGCTGCTACGAATAAACCCCCAAGGTGAGACCATCAACCTGGTCGATCACTGGGCTATGGGACCCCGCACCAACCTGGGTTTAACCGTTCACGGCCTGCCAAATTTCTTTGCCATCACCGGTCCGCAAAGCCCGTCGGTGCTCTACAACATGCCGCTGGCCATTGAGGACCATATCGACTGGCTGACCGACTGCATTGGCTATATGAAACAACATGGCTACCAGCGCATAGAGTCAACCGCTGAAGCCGAGCAGGACTGGGTGCGCCACTGCGCCGAAGTTGCCGACGCCACCCTGTTTACCGGCACCGACTCCTGGTACATCGGCGCCAACATTCCCGGTAAACCGAGGGTGTTTCTGATCTATGTTGGCGGAGCAGCTAACTATCGGCAGATATGTGCAGAGGTGGC
>JAHRWJ010000287.1 GCA_019090185.1 Immundisolibacteraceae bacterium | reverse complement strand
GGAGCGGCTCGATGATGTTCGCTGGTATCCTGCTGTTCAGCGGATCGCTCTATATTCTGGCGCTGACCGACACCCGCTGGCTGGGCATGATTACCCCCTTTGGTGGACTGCTGTTTATCACCAGCTGGATACTGCTGGCACTGGGTCTCTACCAACAGGAGCAGCCGTGAGCACACCGTTCACACTGATCAAAATCATCTCCGGTGGTCAAACCGGCGTGGATCGCGGTGCGCTAGATGCGGCACTGGCGCTGGGTTTTCATTGTGGCGGCTGCTGCCCAAAAGGCAGGCTCGCTGAAGATGGCCCCATTGATGGGCGCTATCCCCTGCAAGAATCAGCATCGGCCCGCTATCAAGATCGTACCGAACAGAATGTGATTGATAGCGATGCCACCTTAATTATCACCGGTGGCCGGCTAGAAGGCGGCACCCGATTGACCATGGAACTGGCCCTCAAGCATGACAAACCCTGCCTGGTCATAGACCTACGACGGCCAACGGCAATTACTGAGTTACAAACCCAACTCAGCGCATTAGGCGTGAAAGTGCTGAATGTGGCTGGACCACGGGAGAGTAAGCAACCAGGTATTGGGTTGAAAGCCGAACAGTTGGTCAAACAACTATTACCAAAAGCCTGACCTTCAGGGCCACCAAGGCTACCGCGCCCTAATGCAGAATATCGCCACCCTGATCACCAAATAACCGGGCAATACCCTGCTCATCAAATAGATAGACCTGGTTACAAAATTCACAATCCACCTTGACCTCACCTTCCTGTTCCAGGGTCTCTTCAACCTCCTGCCGGCCGAGCGAAATCAACATTTGACCGACACGTTCACGGGAGCAGCCACAATTAAACTGATGGCCCTTAGAGGCGAACATTTTCAGCTCTTCCTGGTGATAGAGCCGGTGCAGTAGCTGCTCGCGGGGTAGCTCCAACAACTCCTGATGAGTCACCGTATCGCTCAACACTTGCAGCCGTTCCCAGCTATCTTCTTCGCGCTCACCGGGGATCTGCTGCAGCAACAAACCGGTAGCGCGTTGCTCATCGGCACTTAACCAGAGCCGGGTTGGTAGCTGCTCAGAGTCCCGAAAGTAGCGCTCTAGTACGGTAGCAATGGTGTCGCCTTCCAGCGAAACAATACCCTGATAACGCTCCCCTTTGGGCGGCTCGGTGGTCATCACCAGCAGTCCATTACCGACCAGCGCCGATAGGCCACCGCTGGCGATATTTCCTAATGGACCGTCCCAACGGGCCAGCGCTCGCATCTCACCCCGAGAATTACACTCAATCGCTGCCAGGGTCAGCGGTCCGGAACCACGAATTTCAGCTTTTAGAGAGGTTTCATCTTTAATAGTTGAAGCCAGCAGCGCCGTAGCCGCCATCAGCTGACCCAACACTGCGCTGATGGCCGGCGGGTAGTCATGACTTTCTAAAACCCGCTGCCAGGTTTGGTCCAGGTGCACCAACGCCACTCGGCTGCTGGCGGCCTCGAACAGGCCTCGGGCTAACTGATCTGGTTCCGACTGACTGATGACGTGCTCCTAAAATAAAGACGGTAATGGCTGTTGCTGGCCTGCAGCGGCAACCTGGGGTGCGAATTATATGCCACCAAACTGCTCAATAACGATGCAGTTTCTAAACAGGTAGTTAGGGAACCTCTGAAAAACTCTGATTTCGCATCTGCTTCCTCAGAACATCCAGCTTTTTCGTTGCAAAACTAGGCAATAGCACCACTATTACCTGCATTTTGCGTCTCAAATCTGAACCTTCTGAGAAACCATCTGCTTCACCCAGAGTTTTTCAGAGGCTCCTTAGTAAATCGCGGCGAGCTGATAACCCCGATCATGCAATAGCTGCAACAAGCCGGTGTCACCAGGCAGGTGTAGCGCGCCAACCGCCACAAACGCACCGCCTTGTTGTAATACCGGGATTAACCGCTCTGCCATGCGTTGATTGCGCTGATCAACCAAAGACCACTGCAAGGCCTGCTTGAGCTTGGTCTGCTGGGCCAGATGCAGATCTGAAAGTTTTAACATGGCATCCAGGTCACGGTTTAGATAAGCGAGCATCAACTCGCCGTAGTAAACATCAAATTCCAAGGAAGCAAGCACCGCTTCGTGCAAAAAATCTATCTGTAGGGATAACGGCATCTGCTCGAATATCACCAACTGCTCATCGATGGTTTCCAGTGCAATCAACGTTTTACCCATCTGCCCAGCACGCCGCTGCAGCAGCTGATCGAGCACCGGCAATCCGGTCGGTGTTGGGGTGAATAACATAGTCGCCACTGCCCAGGGTTTCATCCGAACCACCTGGCGATCTATGCCACGGCTGTGAGCCGCATGCAGGACTCGAGAATAGAGGCTGGCACCGACGATGGTTTGCAGATTCTGGCCCGCATAAAGCCGCATCCGCCGGCCAATGTTCTGCTGGTCTTCATAACCGATGATCACTTCCACCACCAGCTGGCGAGCATTGATAAATGCATGCTCTACCGATGCCGGCAACTGTAATACCGCTGGCTCTCCTACATGGATAGTGCCGAACAGGTGGCTGCGAGTACCGTCGGCACCATCAACCTGCCAAAGCAGCCCCCGTGAGGTATCTATAGTCTGCGCATAGAGCCCCTGGCCGAACAGCAGTAACCAAAAAAACAGGTTGCGGACCATGTTCACAACTGGGCTACACAGTAATCTCGACGCCTTTCCAGAAGGCGACGTAACCGGTGATCTGACTGGCAGCTTCTAATGGTTCAGGGTAGTGCCAGGCGGCATCTTCATTAAGCTGGTCACCCACCTTGATGTGCTGATAACTTGCATCACCCTTCCAGCCGCAATGGCTATGGGTGTCACTGGGTTGAAAAAACTGACCATTAATAGCATCGGGGGGAAAATAATGATTCCCTTCTATTTCGATAGTGAGCTCACTTTGAGCCAGTACGACACCGTTCCAGATTGCTCTCATGACGACCTTCTCCTAAATTAACTTTCCTCGCCCCAGATCAGAAGATCAGCGCTTCTGTGTTCAGCAACCCTCTTACTGTTAACGACTGATCAATTTATTTTATTCACCACCCATTGAGCAGGGTTATTGATTTTTAGGCCGACAGCTCATGGGACGGACCGGCATGGTCGGGTAAGCGAATTTCTTCTACCAGCGCCTGAACCTGTGCCGGTGGCGGCGCGGTCAATAGTGACAGCGGCACGGCCACCGAAAAATTAATCATCATGCCCAGGGTTCCGATTCCTTCAGGCGAAATCCCAAAAAGCCACTCACCCGGAACATTCAATTCTGGATGCAAAAATTTGAAATAGACAATATAGCCGGCCGTGAAGCCAATCCCACAGATCATGCCAGCGATAGCACCAACGTTGTTGGCCCGTTTCCAGAAGATTCCTAGCAAGATAACCGGAAAGAACGAAGCCGCCGCCAGACCAAATGCAAAGGCCACTACCTGGGCTACAAAGCCAGGCGGGTTAATTCCAAAATATCCCGCCACCATCACCGCCAACCCGGCGGCCACTCGGGCAACCCTTAACTCGGATTTCTCAGTAATCGCCGGCATAAAGGTACGCTTGAGTAAATCGTGAGCGACAGCCGTAGAAATCACTAACAGCAACCCCGCTGCGGTGGACAGCGCTGCAGCCAGTCCGCCTGCGGCCACCAAACCGATAACCCAGGCCGGCAACCGAGCAATCTCTGGGTTGGCCAGCACAATAATATCTCGATCAATGGTGAGCTCATTCTCAACCTCACTAGCGGGGCCGGTATATTGAATTCGACCATCACCATTTTTATCTTCAAACTCGATCAGCCCGGTACCTTCCCACTTGCTGAACCAGTCGGGCACATCGCTATAGGCAATGCCGGGAATAACTGTCAGTAAATTGGTGCGCGCAAAAGCCGAAACCGCAGGTGCGCTGGTATAGAGCAGGGCAATAAACAGCAGCGCCCATCCGGCGCTACTACGAGCACCGGATACTTTCGGTACGGTATAAAAACGCACCAGCACATGCGGCAGCCCGGCAGTACCCACCATTAACGCGGCCGTAATGAAAAACAGATCGATAGTGGTTTTGCTACCCGCGGTATAGGCCGCAAAACCCAACTCCTGAGAGAGTCCGTCCAGTTTATCCAACAGAAAAATGCCACTGCCGTCTGCCAGGGTCGAGCCAAAACCAAGCTGCGGCACCGGCTGGCCAGTGATCATGATGGAGATATAAATTGCTGGCACCAGAAACGCAAAAATAAGCACACAGTACTGGGCCACCTGGGTATAAGTGATGCCTTTCATACCACCCAACACGGCGTAGAAAAACACGATACCCATGCCAATCAACACACCTTCATTGATACCGACATCTAAAAACCGGGAAAACACGATGCCGACACCGCGCATCTGCCCAGCGACATAAGTGAAAGAGACGAAAATTGCACAGATTACCGCCACCACTCGCGCCACATTCGAGTAGTAGCGATCACCGACAAAATCGGGCACCGTATATTTGCCAAACTTTCTTAGGTAGGGGGCCAACAACAGGGCTAACAATACGTATCCGCCGGTCCATCCCATTAGATAGACGCTACCGTCCCGCCCCATGAACGAGATGATGCCAGCCATGGAAATAAACGAAGCCGCACTCATCCAGTCGGCAGCGGTGGCAAGACCATTGGTTAACGGTGAAATCTGCCCACCAGC
>JAHRWJ010000286.1 GCA_019090185.1 Immundisolibacteraceae bacterium | reverse complement strand
GCCTGGTCCCATTTACCTGCTCGGGCAAGGGCAGTGTAATCTTCAAGAAGCCCCCGCTTTTTACCGTAAAGAATGTGATTGAAAGCCCCATAAATGACCTGGCCACCAAAGCGAATATCATTGAACCAGTGGGTCTCGATCGGATCGCTAACCAGGAAATCATCTTGACATATCCGTCGAAGTTTTACCGATTCGGCATGGTTAAGGCTGCCCTGCTTCATGCCAACAATAGAAGGAATCTCGGATAGCTGTCGTGACAACTCAAGACTAATCAGATGGCCGGAGACCGCTGAACGGTAGAACAGCAGGGCCAGATTGGAGTGGTCTGCCAGGTATTTGTAGTAGTCGTAGATCTCTTCGTCAGCACGTAGCTGCACAATGGGCGTCACCACTTCGGCCGCGACGAAGCCAAGCTTCTCTACGAAGTCGAGTTTCTCCATGGCCTGATGGACGCTGGGATCGAAAATGATGGTATGTAATGGAATTCGGCCGTCTGCAGCTTCGGCACAAACTTCGTGATAACGCTTCCACTCATCGACAGTGGTATTCCAGCATTCGGCGACAAACCCACCTAACACCAGACCGGTTTCACCAATATCGACGTAATAGTCAATATTGTCGCGTAGCCCCTGTTCATTGAAAGTGTCGTCGTTGTTAAATGGCGATACCGGGCAGTCGTACCAGTCTACGATGGTTTCCTTGGCCCAGGCTTTGGCCTCCGATTTTGTATAGGGCAATGTTGAAGTCATCAGTTCCTCTCCCTTGCTAGTATTTAAATTACAGTAGTAGCCGTTTATTAAGTCTATACGACTGTTCAGGTAGCGCCAGCCAGCGTAGCATTGCGGGCTATCGAAAATAGCCAATAAGTTCTAAACACTGTTTAGTTTTGTTGATTGCGATTATTAAATTAAGGGAGAAGTAGCATGGCTCTAGAATACTCACGTAGTGGTGCAAAAGTTTGGGCGAAGGAAAAAATCAAGGGTTTTTACATGTGCCCTATTTCTCCTGTTGGGGATGATTTACATATCGATGAGGCGGCTTTACGCAACAATATTGACGCGCTGATAGACATGGGCCTGGATGGTCTGGTTGTCGGTGGCTTCTTTGCTGAAGGTTGGAATTTAACGCCTACCCAGTGGGTTCGTTTTCATGAAGTGGTTGCCGAGGCAGGTCGTGGCAAGATTCCACTCTGGACCATTATTCTCGATCCTTGCGTACACACCGCTATTGAAAAACTGGATGTGGTTCAGAATTTGGGATTTGAGGGTGCTGAGATCATCAATCCGGTGGTGCAGCTGCGTACCGATAATGAAATTTTTGATTGGTTCAAATACCTGACCGATAAATCTGATCTGGCGGTTTGCCTCTATCGCACGCCGGTTTCCGGCAAAGTACTCGGTCATGACCTGATGCGTCGTTTAGCTGATATCGATACGGTTGTTGCTGTTAAACAGGGTGCTGGGCCACGCGGCGAAACGTTGAAATTACGTCGGGATCTGCGTGATGATTTTCTTGTGCTTGACCCCAATGAAGCGGTTTTTCTTGATGAACTTCGAATGGGTGGTCAGTGTGTTTGGGGTGAACTCTCCTATATTCTCTATGGTAAAAAACGTTATCTGGTCGATGAATATCGTGCGCTGGCTGCTCAGGGCAAGTGGGAAGAAGCGCGTGCCAAATCGATGGAGCTGTCGGACATTCGCTTGTTGATGGAAGAAACCCTGCTCTGGAAAATTATCCAGACAGCCACCTATGCGGCAACCATTGCCAGCATTAAAATCTGGTTTGATGCGATAGGGCTTAAGGGTGGTCGGATGATTCCACCAGTGGCTGAGTTAGAGCCAGCTGAAGCTGAAAAATTGCGTGGTACTTTGGTGGATCTGGGTATCTGCTAAGCCAATAATTTCTTATCGGTATTAAAAAAGGGGTAACGGCAGAGCCGTTACCCCTTTTTTTTGACCTCAAGTAGTGGTCAGTCGTCAGACGCATCAAGCGTGCGTTTATAGGTTTCCTGAATGATGACCGCATCATAACTGGCTCGATGGCGGGCCAGATTCATTTCAGCAATGACCGTATCCTTGGTTTGATGCCAGCTGTTCATTTGCGGCTCAGATAAAATCATCTCTAATGGACTGACAAAAAACTCCATCTGGACGCGCGCTGTATGGAACAGGGTCGTTAACCAGGGTTTGTCAACCACCCAACCATCGGTGTAGACGGTTTTTCCTCGTAATAATTCGTTTAACTGCTTGGTGACATCTGCCATCGGTTTACCGTAGGTTTCGAGGATATCTCTAGGCACTCGGTGGATTTTTTCAGCGCTTTCATCCCAATGGGTCCAGTCCGGAGCAGGCAGAATAAGCGTGCAGTATTTTTGGTCACCACCCATGGCAATGCCGATTTCGATCGGATAGCTGAATGCGCCAAAACCGGATGCCTCAACATCAATGATTAACGGGTTTTCGAGTTGGGCCATGGCGAGTCTCAGAGGGTAGAAAGTTACGGCAGGCTATTAAAAAATTGATCCCATAGCCCATAAGTCAGGAACATGCCTGATCACCAACAGGCGGACTGCTATAATCGACGCTGACTATTTTTAGCAATTCGCCCTGATAATTACCGCCGTACAACGGCACTTAGCGGCTTATTATACGGTTTTGTGGCCGCTGTCACACGCGGGTGTTGGTGCGCCCTCAATTAGTTGGATTTTTGATGAAAATTTGGGTTGATGCTGACGCCTGTCCCGTGGTTATCAAAGAAATTCTGTTTCGGGCAGTGGAACGGGTTGGGATGGAGATGACGTTGGTGGCAAATCAGGCGATCAGCGTGCCCCGATCTCGGTATATCACTTCGATTAAAGTTGCGGCTGGTTTTGATGTCGCGGATAACGAAATCGTTCGTCAGGTTGAACTGGGTGATCTGGTGATTACCAGTGATATTCCGTTAGCCGCAGAAGTCATCGAGAAGGGTGGGTTAGCTCTGAGCCCGCGCGGCGAGCTCTACACTGAGGCCAATATTCGGGCACGGCTTAATATGCGTGATTTTATGGACACGATGCGTTCAAGCGGCATAGATACCGGCGGACCGCCGCCCATGGGGCAGGGGGAGCGTAAGGCTTTTGCTGATCACCTGGATAAAATATTAGCTAGTTCAGGTCGTGAGGGGGGTACTTAACCTCAATCAGCCTGGTCAGGTTAGTTGTTGTT
>JAHRWJ010000285.1 GCA_019090185.1 Immundisolibacteraceae bacterium | reverse complement strand
TTCCTCAATCTGTTTGCGGATATCTTTGGGTAGCTTGGCCAGGTTAGGGATGGGGAAGCGGCTAATTGGTTTGGTCATGGTTGGTCTCGTATTAGGTGGGTTGGTTGATTGTCTAAGGGGCTAGTGAGTCGGTGGTTACGCTAAATGGCAGAGCTGGCTATTTTGGCACCATTTTCTGGGCACCTTCGCCAAATAAGGGTTGGTCCGGTAGCACGATGCCGGTGCGGTCGGCCCAGGCTTGCCACTCATCGGTGAGCTGGCTGAGTTTTTCCGGCTGGCTGCTGGCCAGGTTATCGGTTTCGCCCGGGTCTGTTGCCAGGTTAAACAGTTGCCAGCGGTTACTACCAAAGGGCTTGTTGATGCTGGTGATTTTCCAGTCGCCCTGGCGCAGGCCGCGCATGCCAAACAGCTCAAAGCCGAAACTCTGTTCTGGCGGGTGCAGGGTGTCGGTTTCACCGGATAACAGGGGCCACATCGAGAGGCCTTCGATCGGCAGTCGGGTTTTGCCCTGGTATTCGGTGGGGGCGGCGATGCCGGTCATATCTAACAGGGTTGGCATCAGGTCGCGGACGGTGGCGATGGTTTCGGTCGGCGCTGATTTGGGTTTAATGCCGGGTCCGGCGACGATCAGCGGTGCTCGAATGCCACCTTCGCTGATAAACAGCTTATGCAGGGCAAAGGGTGCGGTGCTGGCTAATGCCCAGCCGGGACCGGTGGAGGCGCGCGAGCCTTTGCGACCGATATTCTCCAGCCTGTTGTCGGAGTTACGGGCCACCCAGTGGTCTGCGACTAGCGGGTTGCGCTGCAGAATAATGCCGTTGGCACCGTTGTCGGACATGAACAGAATAATGGTGTTGTTGTAACGGCCCTGCTTTTTGAGGCTGTTGATCACCCTGCCGACGTTGGCGTCGAGGTTTTCCACCATGGCGGCGTAAACCTCCATAGATCGGGCCGAGATTGCTTGCTGATCGGTGCTGAGTGAATTCCATGCGGGCACGTGGTCGGGCCTTGGTGCGGCGAGATCAGCATGATCGAGCATGCCGGTTTCCACCAGCCGGGCGACCCGCTCGGCTCTGAGCTGATCATAGCCCTGGTCGTAACGGCCACGATATTTTTTTAACCAGTTATCGGGTACGTGCAGCGGGTCGTGGGGTGCGGTGAATGGCAGGTAGGTGAAAACCGGCTGTGCTGGCGGGGTCTCGCCAATCCAGTTAATCAGCTGGTCGGCGTAAAAATCGGATGAGTAAAATTTATCCGGCACATGGATGCGTTCACCGTTAAGCCGGTAAATGGTTGGATAGTTATTGGTGTAGGCAGCTTCGTCGCCAAAATGGCTAGCGGCCCCCAGAAACATGGCGAATGAGCGATCAAACCCCAGCCGTGATGGGTCTTGCGGTGGCTTTAGTCCCAGGTGCCATTTACCGGCCATTAAGGTGCGGTAGCCGGCGTCCTGCAGCAGTTGAGGCAGGGTCACGGCCCGATTGTTGAGGTGGCCTTCATAGCCGGGCTGGCCGATTTGATTAGGTTTTAATAGTTCGATCATGGAGCCGAGCCCGACCTGGTGATGATCGATGCCGGTGAGCAGCATGGCCCGGGTTGGGGAGCAGGTAGGCGCGGTGTAAAAGTGGCTGAAGCGCTGGCCGCGGTGGGCGAGCTGGTCGATATTGGGGGTGCGAATTTCGCCGCCAAAACCGCCCCAGTCGGTATAGCCCATGTCGTCCGCCACAATCAGCAGTATGTTCGGTCGGTTGTCGGCCGAGATCGCTAATGTGGCCAGGCAAAAAATGCCCAGTCCTAGCGCTGCGCGCCCTATTATCCCCTTCGCCATTTTCCCCTCTCCTGCTATCCCATTTGTCTTATTTGTTAGGGAAGTTCTGAAAACCTCTGCACTCGTATCTGCTTCTACCCCCTGGGTATTTCCTCTGGCCGCCCAGCGTTTGTCAGAGGCTCCTTAGCCGGTCGGTTTTTCTGTTATTGGATCTGCTTTTATAACTCTGTGGCTTAGCTTTCGCCGGTTTGATCGTGCCAGTTGAGAATACTTTGCCAAATTTCGTCGGCGCTCTCCGCATAGCAGAACAGCTCCGCGTCCGCGCTGTCGATCACCCCTTCATCAACCAGAAACGGAATGTTGAGCGCTTGCTGCCAAAATGGCTGGCCCACGAGTACCACCGGCAGGGGCGCTATTTTTTCTGTTTGTATCAGTGTGAGCGTGTCGAACAGTTCATCGAGTGTGCCATAGCCGCCGGGAAAGGCGACCAGGGCCTTTGCTCGCAACAGGAAATGTAATTTTCGCGTCGCGAAGTAGTGAAAACTAAAACAGAGTTCCGGGGTTATGTAGGGGTTGGGTGCCTGTTCATGGGGCAGGCTGATATTGAGGCCGATATTGCGGGCACCGCTATTAAAAGCCCCCCGGTTGGCCGCTTCCATAATGCCCGGACCGCCGCCAGTGACCAGGGTAATGTTGCTCTGTTGGCCAGCTCTAACAGCCTCGCCGCTAAGGCCGAATGCGCCTACCAGTTCACCAAATCGGGTTGCGACCTCGTAGTAATGGCTCTTTTTCTGTAGGCGGATCGCTCGCTTGAGTTGCTGCTGCAGGGCTGGGTCACCCGGATTGCTGGCGAGTTGTTGCCGGCGTTCATCAACCTGGCGCTGGGCGGCGGCAGGCTCCTGAATCCGGGTGCTGCCAAACACTACAATGGTGTCTTCAATGCCCTGTTCGCGCATCAAGGATTCGGGCTTCTGGTAATCCAGCAGCAGGCGCACGCCACGGCTATCGTCACCGCTAAGGTATTCAACATCAGCGTCGGCCGGCCGGTATGCGGCGCTTTCCAGTAGCCGTTTAAGTCGTTGGTTATCGTTGGCAGTCGGCCTGCTATCTGGGGGCTGTTGGTCAGTCACAACGGTTTGAATTTCACTAAGGTGGTGGTGTCGTCGATATCGTCAAAATAGACCGTCACCGGCATGTCGATGGCGACATCTTCGGGCCGACAATCGACGATGTTGGTGGTCAGCTGGGGGCCTTCATCGAGCTTGACCACCGCCACTATCATCGGCAAATCATCGGCCAGGCCGGGATGGGGTGGCACGTGCAGAATGGTGTAGGTGTAAATCGACCCCAGGCCAGAGACTTGTCGCCAGCTTAGTGCGGACGATAAACACTCACTACAAACCTGACGGGGGTAAAAAATCCATTGGTTGCAGTCATCACAGCGCTGCAGGTCGAGGCGGTGTTCTCTGGCGGCCTGCCAGTAGGGGCGGGAAACATCGGTAACCGCCGGAAGGGGGCGAGGAAAATTCATGCTTCTACTCCCAGGATCAAGCCACACTGTTCGGCCATGATGCCGCCGTTACCGTTGACAAAACCCAGGGTGGCGTTGGCTACCTGGCGCTGTTCGCCCCGCCCCATTAACTGGCGTACCCCTTCAATCACCTG
>JAHRWJ010000284.1 GCA_019090185.1 Immundisolibacteraceae bacterium | reverse complement strand
GGTGCTGATGTAGCTTCGGCTCATCGGCTGGTTGGCAGTTTTGAGTGGTTAGCGCCGATTCCTCTGCCAAGACAGAACGTACTCTGTCTTGGTATTAATTATGCAGACCATCTGGCAGAAGCGGAGCAACTGCTAGGCTTACCGGTAGAGGATAGTCTGCAGGCCGACGCTAGTGGTGACGCAAAACCACCCTTGACCATGTTCTCGAAACGGCCCAACACGGTGTCGGGTCATCATGCCCGTATTCCGCTGCATGCGGGGATTACCGATCAATTAGATTATGAGGCGGAGTTGGCCTTTGTTATGGGGCGACAGGGCTGCAATTTGAGTGTAGCTGAGGCTGAGGATTATCTATTCGGTTACACCATCATCAATGAGGTCAGCGCTCGCGATCTGCAGGTTCGTCATATGCAGGTATTTAAAGGTAAAAGCCTGGATGGGTATTGTCCGACCGGGCCGGTGCTGGTGCACAAATCAGCCATGGTTAGAACGCCGGCTGAGGGGTTAGTCCTGCGCAGTCGAATTAATGGTGAGCTGCGTCACGATACGTCGACCGCAAAGCTACTATATGACGTGCCGACCTCCATCAGTATTCTGAGCGAGGGAATGACCCTCTATCCGGGAGATATTATTGCCACAGGCAATCCCTGGGGCAGTGGCATCAGTTACGACCCGCCTAAATACCTGAATGCGGGTGACACGGTAGAGATCGAAATAGAGGGCATCGGTGTGTTGAGCAACCAGGTGGCGCAGAGGTGAAGCGGGTTGCTATTAGCTGATTTTTTTATGTTTGGTTCGGCACCGGCTTGGTATTCGTTCGGATTAAACAACTGGGCTGGCCAATGTCAGCAATATGCGCCTACTGTAAACATTGATGGTGATTGAACTTGGTGGACTCACCACATTGCACGTAAGTGGTTTTTTTCTTTTTCTATTTCCGGTCCGGTTAATTTGTCCCATAGGCAGATGCCAGCCCGCCGTTCTATATAGGAAGTCTGCACGCGGTAACTCTTCAGTGGTTCCCCAAGTTTGGCGTTTTCCATTTCAAAGGCCCACATCAGTAATTTCCCCCGATCGTTTTCAGCCAGCACACATTTGAAAAAATGGCTCGGCACCGGAATGCTGATGCCGTTAGAGTCATTCTTGCCAATCATGCCGATGGGCTGCATAAAGTCAAAGATTGGGCCGGTGACCACAAAGGTTTGCAATATCCTTTTTTTAGCATCTAGTTGACGCACTTCGGCTTCGAGGGTACGCCACGTCTGGCGGTTAAATTCGGGCTTTTGCGGTGCCATGTTGGAGAGCAAAAAAGTTTCGCTATTTTCCAGTTTTTCGTCATTGTGATTGGCACTGGAAACCAGGTGACCGCGGTCGTACCCGCTGGCTCTATAGTCACTTAAATCAGCGCGAAAGGGTTTGGGAACTCGGAAATCTGGACGGAAATTGTTGAGTCTTTCGATAGTTTCGAGATCCTTTTTATCAGGATCAACGATCTCAAGTGCCCATTTTGCTTGCCTGAAATAGTAAGAGTAACCGACCGTGTAAAACCTGTTGACTAGTATCTGGTCTGCAGCCGGGCAGCCATAGCGTCCTTCTGCATTGAGCGCATCGAGTTGCATTCCTTTATTCCCCTGATATTTTTTTGTGTGTGTGCCGGCAACTGGTCTGAAGCGTTGTTTGTTCTAACGAAGTAGTTGGTTTTTCTATTTAACTCAAACCTCGAGACTTTTACAAGAAGCCTTGATTATCGGTGTTTATCAGGTACTGGTTACTGGACGAACATGCTCGCTAAAGCAAGTAGCAGCCCCATGCTGCAGACATCGGTCGCGGTGGTGACGAAAATGCTCGATGCTGTGACCGGATCGGCACCGACTTTTTTCAGCGCCATTGGCACCAGTACGCCGGTAACGCCGCTGAGTACACATGAGCCGATCATGGCCACTAGCACCACGAGCGCCAGTAGTACCGCATTGCCGCCATTGGCGGTGGCATAAAAGAACATTGCTGAGGCGGCAATAAGACCGACTAGGAAGCCATTGGCGCAGCCCAGTACGGCTTCTTTTTTAACAATGGCGCCAATTTTCAACTGGGCAAATTCACCCAGGGTTAAGCCGCGCAGTGTTACCGCCAGCGATTGGCAACCGGTATTGCCGGATTGACCGGCGAGCACGGGCAAAAATGCGGCCAGAACAACCACTTGCTGGATGGTCTCTTCAAATAAACCGACTACCAGTGCTGCCATAAAAGCGGTTAATAAGTTCAGCTGTAGCCAGGGGTGGCGAAATTTCAGGCAGGTACGCCAGGGGGTGTTGATGGTCTCTTCCTGCTCGACACCCACCATGCGGCCGGGTCGGCTGATTAATTCAACACGCTGTTCTTCAAACAGGGTATAGCCGGGTATCAGGCCGATCAGGCGGTTGAGAGAATCGCAGACCGGATAGACCGGGTAGTGGCGATGAACCACGCTCTGCATGGCATCGGTGATGGTGGTTTCGGCGCTCAGTGAAAACGGCTCTCGTAACATGATCTCTGTCAGCGGTTGGTCAGGTTCGGCTAGCATCAGGTCGCGCATGACCACCAGGCCGTAAAACTGTTCGACGTCGTCAATTACATAAACATAAGTGGGTAGGGCGGTTTTGGTGAGTTCGCGGATACCGCTAATGGTTTCTTTAACCGTTTGGTTGTAATGGAAAACCCCGATTGGTTTTTGCATTACCCGGCCGACGCTACCGGCTTCGTATTGCTGATTCAGGGTCCAGCGATTGGCCAACTGTTCGGTGATGTCTGCGGCAATTTCTGATTGGCGCTGTTCGGGCAGATAGGAGAGGATTTTCATCGACAGTGACGGCTCGACAGCTTCGAGTACCTCCACCAGTGCTTCATTTTCATGTTTGTCGAGCAGCCCGGCCGCATCCATCGGCGCTCTGCGAATAACCGACTCCACTAGTTGGGAAATTTCATCCTGCTGGCCTGGCGTCGGGTTGTTCATGGTCGGGGCAACCGCTGAATTGGGGCGCGGGTTTTGAGTTTGTTGTCTGTTATCCATTGCTGACTCTATAAAAACCGGTTTAGAACTGCAGGAAGAGAGATTGATATCGGAAAGCGGATTGCCTGCTGAAGCTGATAATGGCTGATTAGATCTGATACTTGTCTGCCTACATGCTAGCGCATTCAGGCAGTGGGTCGTCAGTTCACGGCTCTCTGGTTGTAGCTGAATCGTTTACTATATGGGACGCTAGCTGGGTGGTTAGTGCCAAACAACTAATATCGATAAAACCCGATATGACTCAATTCAGGAGTGTGAACGAATAATGGATCTTTCCAATGCGGTGGCGGTGATCAGTGGTGGTGCGTCCGGGCTAGGTAATGCGGTAGCCCAACGGGTAGTCGCCGCCGGTGGCGCGGCGGTTATGCTCGACGTGAACAAAGCGCTGGGTGAACAGGCCAGTGAGGCACTGGGTGAACGGGCATTGTTTATCGCCACGGATGTCACTTCTGAACAGCAGGTTGATGACGCCTTTGCGATCGCAGTTGAAACCTTTGGCAAGGTCAATCTGGTGGTCAGTTGTGCTGGCGTGCTGGGTAATGGCATGACACTGGGCCGTAAGGGGCCGATGGCGCTGGATAAATTTGCCTCAGTTATTGGGATCAACCTGGTGGGTACTTTTAACCTCGCCCGTGGCGGTATTAATGTCATGCAGCACAACGAGCCAGATGCAGACGGTGAACGCGGTGTGGTGGTTAACACCGCATCGGTGGCTGCCTTTGAAGGCCAGATTGGCCAGGCGGCCTATGCGGCTTCGAAGGGTGGTGTGGTTGGCTTAACCCTGCCGCTGGCCCGAGAATTTGCCCGTCATGGGGTTCGGGTGATGGCGATTGCGCCGGGTCTGTTTATGACGCCGATGTTAGAATCCCTGCCAGACGATGCGAAACAGGCCTTAGCTGCGTCGGTGCCATTTCCTAAACGGCTTGGCGAGGCCAGCGAATTTGCTGACATGGTGGCAACCATTGCCACCAATCGTATGCTCAACGGCGAAGTTATTCGTCTCGATGGCGCGGTGCGCATGGAACCTAAATAGATCAGCCTGTGATCTATCGACCTGCCCGCAACCCTTTTTTTGATGATCAGATAACCCGGTATTGAATCCAGATGAGTGACAAATTAATTGGTGGCAGCTGGCTGCAGAGTGCTGTCTCAGCGAACGCTATTTTTACGGTTGAGCAGTTTGAATCTGACCACATTGCCATGTTCGACACCGCGCGGCGGTTTTGTGATGAACAGGTCTGGCCGCTGCAGGCTGAGATTGAGGCCAAAAAAGCCGGGGTGATGGCCGGCTTGATGGATCAGGCTTCTGAACTGGGCCTGACCATGCTCGATATTCCAGAGGCCTATGATGGGCTGGAATTGCCGATGCCTGTGTCAATGCGGGTGCTGGAGAACACCGCCCGCGACCAGTCAATGATGCTCTCGCTGATGGTACAAAATGGTATTGGTTCGTTGCCGGTGGTGCTGTTTGGTAATGAACAGCAGAAGCAGGCCTGGCTGCCGGCATTTGCCAGTGGTGAAAAACGCGGTTGTTACTGCTTGACCGAGCCAGGTTCTGGTTCTGATGCCCTTGCTGCGGCTTCTACAGCCGTGCTCAGTGATGATGGTCAGCAGTGGATTTTAACCGGTACCAAACAGTTCATTACCAATGCGGGCTTTGCCGATGTCGGTTTTGTGTTCGCCAAGGTGACGGAAGAGGTCGATGGCGCCAGCGGATTCAGCTGTTTCATCGTGCCACTGGATAGCCC
>JAHRWJ010000283.1 GCA_019090185.1 Immundisolibacteraceae bacterium | reverse complement strand
TTGCCGTAAATATGGCAGCCGGTGAGTTCGGAGACCTGGTTAAGTTTGACCAGCGGGGTGTTGCCGATCAGCTCAATAAATCCAGATTTCACATCCACTACGGTCGCTCCGAATGTTGGTTCAACTAAGCTGTTAGCTGCTGCGTTGATTCAGGCTCCCAACAGAGCCTGAATCAACGTGTTCGCTGCTGTCCTACTAACTACAGAATAGCAATCAACTCGACGTCAAAAATCAACGCCGCAAAAGGTTTGATCGCACCGCCAGCACCGCGTTCGCCATAGGCGAGGCTATGAGGCAGGTAGAGACGCCATTTGGAGCCAATTTCCATCATCTGCAGGGCTTCGGTCCAGCCGGCGATTACGCCGTTGACTGGAAATTCGGCTGGTTCGCCGCGGTCGTAGGAACTATCAAAAACAGTGCCGTCGACCAGGGTGCCGTGATAGTGGGTACGAACCGTTGAGGTCGCACTTGGTTTGTCACCAGAACCGGCGGTGATGATTTCATACTGCATACCGGATTCGGTGATGGTGATGCCATCTTTTTTGGCGTTTTCGGCTAGAAAAGCTTCACCTTCGGCGGCTTTTTCTGATTCGCCCTCTTTCATTTTTTCCTGCATCACTTTGAAGGCAGCGTTAATTAGCTCCGGGTTGACTTCCGGTGGCTTGCCGTCAAGGGCGTCAGTAACGCCGGCGATCACAGCTTCTTTATCGAGCCCGTCGAAGGGGTTACTGTAAAGCTGTTCGCCCATCTGGCGTCCTACGCCATAGCTGGCGTGCTGCTCGGTAGTGGTGTATTTATCTGACATATTTCTCGCTCGGGTGGGACTGGAAGGAACGCGCTAAAAAGGGCGCGCAAAAAAGTGGCAAATTATATCCTGCGCAGTGGATCTGTGTCGGCTGGAAGGGTTTTTTCGAAGTAACGCCGAGAATTAGCTTGATAAGGCGAATTTTCTAACCGGGTGCTCAACCTGAAATTCGGTCGAAACTGGGATTATTGGGATAAAAATTTGCTGCCCCGTGCAGATCACGGGGCAGCAAAGGCTGCTTTATAGAAGCTCTTCGTAAGGCGCTAAATCGATACCGAGTTTTTCGTACATCGGCCGAATGTTAGCTTTTTGAAAAGCGGGCGTGCCCTTGATATTGCCGCGGATCACGTCGTCGGCGTTAATGCTGTCGCCACCGCGGTCACCACAAACGCCATCGATGCTTGCCTGCATCGGCCCTTTAGCCATGTTGCGAAAAGCCATTGGTATTTCACCAACGATTTGGTCAAACAGATCTTTTGCGTCGTCGTCCCAATCCATAATTTCTCTCCCAGGTGATAAATGTTGTGCAGGAACCTCCCAATTCCATCTCCTCATGTCCGCCCTTTTTAACTAACGGCAAGCGCAAGGTAGCAAACCTTTCCCGCTCAGGCAAAGCCCAAATTGACGGGGTCGCAGAGCCACTATCCGGGTTTTGGACGCCTTTTATGCAGTGCTGGCCATGACGGCATCAAGAATATGGACTTCCACCGGAACCTTGAGTAGGTCATCAACATCGTCAAATATGCCGCTCTGTTCTAGTTTGGCAACGTAATCAAGCTGGGCCTGGGCGGTTGGCCAATACTCCACTTCCATGATTCTTTGCGGGTCATCCTGGTCACGATACAGGGTGATGCTGGTACAACCCATCGAGATGGCTAGTGGTTGGAGTTCCTCCATCATGGTAACTACCTGTTCAACCCGGTCTGGTTTCGCATCGAAACTGACCACTGCGGTAATGTTCATCGGTTCTCCCCCTGAAGTTTGTGACCTGTTTAGCGAATCACTATTGTTTGTCCATTCGGTCAGGTTGACCCACTTGGGCAGTACAATGGCCCGCGGTTTTCATCAGCCATCACTGGCCGGTTAGCCGGGCTAACCATACCCCGAAGCGGGCATTAACGAGGACTTATTTCTACATGAAACGTGCCCAGGCCATTCTTCAATCGACCTTTGGCTTTGATCAGTTCCGTCACTCTCAACAGGAGGTGATCGAGCAGCTGCTGGCCGGAAATGATGCCTTCGTGTTGATGCCCACCGGCGGTGGCAAGTCCCTCTGTTACCAGATTCCGGCGCTGGTGCTCGATGGGGTCGCTGTTGTGGTTTCTCCACTGATCGCATTGATGCAGGATCAGGTTGACGCGCTGCGGCAGCTGGGCATAGAAGCGGCCTTTTTAAATTCTAGTCTTACCGCCGGTGAGGCCCAGGCGGTTGAGCAACAGCTACTGGCCGGAGAGCTGCAGCTGCTTTATGTGGCACCGGAAAGACTACTCAGTCCGCGCATGCTGGCGCTGCTAGATCGCTGCGAAATTTCCCTGTTTGCAATCGACGAGGCCCATTGCGTATCCCAGTGGGGGCATGATTTTCGGGTCGAGTATCAGCAACTCAAAATTCTTCATCAGCGCTATCCCGATACGCCGCGGATTGCGCTCACCGCGACCGCAGACCAGCGTACTCGAGACGAAATTGTCAGCCAGTTACAGCTCGAATCGGCTCACGTGTTTATCAACAGTTTCGATCGTCCCAATATTCATTACGCGATCTCGGAGGGCAATAACCCCAGGCAGCGGCTGTGGCGGTTTTTACAGGCCACCCATCCAGAAGATGCGGGCATTGTTTACTGTTTATCGCGAAAAAAAGTTGAGGCCACCGCCGAATGGTTGTCTGATCAGGGCCGCAAAGCGCTGCCCTATCACGCCGGACTACCCGCAGCCACTCGTCAGAATCATCAGCAGCGCTTTCTGCGCGAAGAGGGGGTGATTATTGTCGCCACCATCGCCTTTGGCATGGGCATTGATAAGCCGGATGTGCGTTTTGTTGCCCATCTCTGTCTGCCCAAAAGCGTAGAAGCCTACTACCAGGAAACCGGCCGTGGTGGCCGTGATGGGGAACCTGCCAGCGCCTGGATGGCGTATGGTTTGCAGGACGTGATTACGTTGCGTCAGTTCATGCAGGATTCCAGCGCCGACGACGCCCACAAGCGGGTCGAACACCATAAACTGGAGTCGATGCTGGGGCTTTGTGAACTGATTACCTGCCGGCGTCATGCCCTGCTCTATTACTTTGAGGAGCAGGGTAGTGAACGCTGTGGCAATTGTGACAACTGCCTGACCCCCCCCGAAAAATGGGACGGCACGGTGGCCGCACAAAAAGCACTCTCCTGTATCTACCGGTCTGGGCAGCGGTTTGGGGTTAACTACGTGATTGACGTGCTTGTCGGCAAAGATGATGAGCGGATTAAACGTAATGGTCACGATCAGATCAGCACTTTTGGGGTCGGTACCGAATTTAGCGGTGTCGAATGGCGGTCGATCTTCCGCCAGCTGATTGCGTTGGGATTTGTGGATATCGATGCGGAGGCGTTTGGCGCCCTCAAACTCACCGACAAGTGTCGACCATTGCTGAAAGGGGAGTCATCCCTGGACCTTCGCAAATACCAGAAAGAGCAAAAAACCGCCGGTGGCACCAAACAGAAAAGTCCGGTTAGACCCCAGGACCAGCCACTTTGGGATGCTTTGCGGGCAATACGGATGGAACTGGCGACCGAATTTGGGGTGCCGCCCTATGTGATTTTTCATGATGCGACTTTGCGCGAGATGATCAAAACGCGGCCCACTAATCGTCAGCAGATGGGGTTGATATCAGGGGTCGGCGAGCAGAAGCTCAACCGCTATAGCGAGCGTTTTTTGGCAGAAATAGCCAACCATCACCTGCCGGATTTACTGGTTAACAACCTCAGTGCCACGGTGAACGAAACCCTGGTGCTGTTTGAGCAGGGGGTGGCTATTGAACAGATTGCTCGCCAGCGCGAGCTCACCGAGAACTCTGTTTACAGTCACCTGGCTGATGCGATTGAGGTTGGTCTACTCGATGGCCGAGAAGTGACCGGGCTGGAACCGGAGGCATTTAATCAGGTGGTGCTGATGATCGAATCCCTGGTAGATGAGGACAAAGGCCGACTTAAGCCGGTGTTTGAGGCGCTGGATGGACAGCACGGTTATGGGGTGCTGCGGTGCGTGCAGGCCTCTATGTAGGGTCAACCAAAGGCTTGATTTAGTGATGGGATGGCTAATGTGTCAGTTCGGGTAGCGACTATCGCTCGACGGATCAGCAGCACTAATGCCAACGGCGCCCTGTTATAGCTCACACCTTCAACGTGAGTTTTCCGATTCGGGAAACGCTAGAGTGCGATGGAAGATTCGTTTATACCCTTACCAGGTGTGCTTGTACTCAAAACCAAGCGCCACATTGTTTACATCGGTACGGCGATATTGGTTGATTCGGTACTCAGCGACTAGATATAGTCGGTCGATCAATCGAAAGCCTAACTGCGACTCAGCGACAATTGGGTTATTGGGAATGCCACTAGCGAGATTTTCATTAAAGGTATGATCGACAAATCCTGCTAGATAGAATCGATTATCTAAATAGGGCAGCTGGAATTTGAACACATGTTCTATTTGTTGAATATGGGCGCTCTCACTATCAAATTGAATCGCATGAAAGTTAATGGAGTAAGACATATTCAGATATCTAAAGAAGGTCAACAAAGCGTCAGTATCGCTGAGTCGCCAACGAACACCGATGCGATGCCGGTCATTGTCATGACCAGTCCTGAAATTCATCTGTAATGTCAAATCAAACGGCGATTTATCGATAAAACGCCAGCGTAAATTCTGTTCTGTATAAATGCTATGGGGGCTATTAAATTTTCCTGAGTCGTCCTTATTTCTGAAATTTGTCAGGCTGAAATAGGATAATCGGTCCGTAATTTTGGTTCCTACGTTCAGTGTCAGGGTATTGTCTGTATCAACATCTGACATATAGGGGTAGATATTAATATCTACAAACCCGCCGCCTGCTTGTGAGGCAGGAAATAAGAGAACCCCAAGAAGGAGTAGCACTAAGCAGGAACTCTTATGTTGTTGGATAGTTCTATTATTATCAGATAATGGTTTATCCATTTTGCAGTGGTAAACGCATCAACATCATTTGATTTTTCTGTTTATCTGACATGACGGTTGCATCCGTAGAACCTGGCCTCGGATGTGGCATCTGTTGATGACATTTAGTGCTCCTGGCGGCAGGTAGTATCTAGTTGGTTGCAACCAGAGACACCCCAAAATTCGGTTAATTTATCTATTTGAGCAGAGCCGTAATGGGACTCTTCATAACGTCATATTTAAATTGATTGTTGGCGATTGTTAACGGCAATGGCAAAACTTTCTGTAGCTCCCTTTATCTCTTAACAGCCACGCCGGGGATTTTTTCCGTTTGGGTCCCAAATTGCCATACAAAGCTTGAGCCTTCGCATCAGGGTGCGGGCCCATGGTCTGCCCAGAGATTGGCTCGGTGAGTCAGTTAGTCGGGCAAGAGTTGGGTGAACAGACTGTTCGAGGAGTACTGTTTTTACCTATCTATTTGTCATTGTGGGTAAGCCTTGGTCGCAAACCGGAAATGCAACATTCCAAGGGAGCCCTAATTAAATTTCCCTCCCAGTGCTCAGGTAATTGGCGGTCATCGATCTCAGTGGGATGCTGGTCAATACTGACGGCGTTCGTTGACCCCTTTACAAGTAGTATCAGCGCTGCGAGATCGACGGTTTTTATGATTGTTCAGTAACCTTAAAGAAGGCTGATTCCTGCTTTAAATCATCTTTCGATGAGCGACGGTTGCAGGATAAACACCTTGCCGGTGACTACGGTTAAGTTTTCGGCTGACGGTTGATGGCGCGAGTTGTAGGCGCTGTGCAATGGCTCTGAGTTTGGTGCCCCGATCGTTTAGAACCATGATTAAGGCACGCTCTCCAGCACTTAACTGGGATTATTTTCTGGACATTACGCCACCTCATTTTTAGGTGAAGTGCTGCACTTGTGAATTGAGACGAAGAGCCGGTCAGGGTGTCGCTAATTCACGTAGAGAATACGCCAGAAACTGGTCGCCGAAACAGGCCCTGTTTGAGACTAATTTGTTAAATCATCAGCGAGGTTGGCCGCTTTTACTCTTGGCTATTAGTTTGTTCGGGTTGTCTTAGGGGCACTAATGTAGCTAGGGAACCTCTGAAAGACCCGGGGCCAAATGGGATAGCGAGTCATCTTATTCTCACAGACTGGAAGAGTCGATGAAACAGCAGAGTTTTACCTCCCTGAGCTATCAGAACAAGAAGAAGCATACTCGAAGGGAGAAATTTTTTGGCCCGATGGACCGCGTGGCTGTTTGGTCAAGATTGCCTAAACGCTGTCCCTCTATTACCGGCAAGCCGCTTGGCTGCAAACTCATCGGTCTTGAGGTGTAGCTGCGAACCTATTTTTACAGCACTGGTACGGATTATCCGATCCGGCGGCTGAGGAAGCCCTGTGTGAGATCGACTTCATGCGTCGGTTTTGCCCGGCAAGAGTCGGATGATAATGCGATTCGCGATGAGACCATGATCTTAAAGTTCCGCCACCTGCTAGAGGCCCATGAGTTGACCAGCGTCCTGTTTGATGAGCTCAAAAGGGTTTCTGGAAGAGAAAAAGCTCTTGATGCCGGCTGGCAGCATTCTCGAAGCCACCATCATTCATGCGCCGTCATCGACCTACGGGGGGATCAAGGAAAGCGGCGCTCAGCTGTTTTCGCTTTTTGCCCTGGCGAATCTTTATCAGGTCAGGAAACATTTGCTCACTGGATCAGGATAGGTGGGTCCGGAGACTAAGGAAAACCCGTCACCGGAAAAACAGTATTAAAATCAATAAATTGCGGCCGGATTTGCTAAGTTAAGCCGAAAGCAAGGCATGATGATCAGAAGTAGGAAGTTTTTCAGACGTCCCCTAACGGTGGTTTATGAACCGGTTATTTTTAGCGATTATTTTTTGCCATTCTATTGGAGGCGGATTAACTATTAGTTTTATATTCTCTGAAATAAGATGAGATCCCGTCCATAACAGGAAAGAAAGCGACCGAGAATGACTTTTGGATTGAATCGATTTGCCTATATTAATATGAGATGGATGTAGTG
>JAHRWJ010000282.1 GCA_019090185.1 Immundisolibacteraceae bacterium | reverse complement strand
GTGGCGCCATTCCATAGCGCCCGCAGCTGCTCTAATGCCTCCACCTGTTCAAGTTCAGCCGGCGGCCAGCAGACAAACTCCTGCAGAAACTGGGCTCGATAGGCATAAATACCGATATGGCGTTGCCAGAGCGAACTCACCACAAGTTGTTCAGCATCAACTGGACCGGAGCGAGGCCAGGGGATATTGGCCCGACTAAAGTAAAGCGCCTTGCCGTCACGGTCAGTCACCACCTGCACCAGATTAGGGTCAGACAACTGAGCCGGATCGGTAACCGGCTCGGAGAGTGTCGCCATCTGACCATGCGGATGGTCTGCCAACAGCTGGGCTACCTGATTAATCAGTGCAGGCGGAATTAACGGCTCATCCCCCTGCACATTAACAATCAATTCATTGTCAGCAATGTTCAAAATTCGAGCCACTTCGGCGAGCCGATCCGTGCCCGACGGATGGTCGCTCTGAGTCATCACCACTTCGGCGTTAAATTTAGCCGCAGCCGCTTCAATACGAACATCATCGGTGGCAATAACCACTCGACCGGCCCGACTGGCGATCGACTGCTGCCAGACCCATTGGAACATCGGTTTGTCAGCAATCAGTTCAAGGGGTTTACCCGGTAACCGGGTTGATCCATAGCGAACCGGAATAACCACCGTAAACTCGGTCACCGGCTTGCAACCCCTTGGCTATAAAGGCTCAATTACCCACCGACCTCTTCATCGGCTGTCAATGAACGGGCCTCGTCTTCTAGCATCACCGGAATCTCTTCTCTAATCGGGTAGGCAAGCCTGTCTACCTTGCAGATCAGCTCCTGAGCGGATTTATCATAATGCAGCGGCCCCTTACACAATGGGCAGGCGAGTATCTCTAATAAGGTCGAATCAACCATGTTTTCGGCTCTCCAAAATATTAACTAACTTCTGATCCAGTTTGTCGGCAATCACCACTGAAAACCGTAGCGCCCAGCAGTTGTCATCAGCATGATGACGACACTTGACCGCATCCTTTTCAGTAATTACCACCGGCAACTGATCACCAAAATTCAACGCTTCTCGGGGTAACGACTGATGATCCCCGTAGGCATGCTCGATAACATCCATACCCAGTCGCCTGAGCACGACGAAAAAACTCTCTGCATCGGCTATCGCAGTGACCGCATGAACCTGGGTTCCGGCAAAAACTTCCGGTGATTGGCCCGGGCGATCACTGCTGACCGGTACCAACTCATGGTCGGCAAACTTCATCAGGTATTCTCGGCCGCGAGCTCGGCCTTTAGCGACGATAAAATCGCACTTTTCAAGACGGGCGACCGGCTCCCTCAACGGCCCTGCTGGCAGCAACCAGCCATTACCAAAACGCCGGCGGCCATCGACCATGCCGATTTCAAGATCTCGCTGCAGCGCGTAATGTTGTAGGCCATCATCGGCAATAATCAGATCACACCCTGCCTGGTTGATCAGCGCCTCGGCGCCCCGGACCCTTATTGGATCAACCACTACCGGGCAGTTAGTACGCAAGGCGAGCAGTATCGGTTCATCACCAACAACCTTCGGGTCTGAATCTATCCGTACCTGTTGAGGCCAATAGGTTGCAGCGCCACCATAGCCTCGGCTAACGATACCTGGGCGATAACCGTGGGCCAGAAAGAGTTCTGCCAACCAGATAACAAAGGGCGTTTTACCACTACCGCCAACCGTAACATTACCCACCACGATAACGGGTGCGGCAACATCCGTGCTTTGCGACCACCCTTTTCGATAGCTCAAAGCCCGCAGTTTGATGACCACACCAAAAACCAGACTCAACGGCGTTAACAACAGCTGCCAGGGTTGAATCGACTGGTACCAGATCCTATTAACGAATCGATCCAGCCAGCTTCGTAAACCGAATTGGCCGCTCATCGACTAAACCAACCGTCAGATTGCAATTTTGGTTTCGTTAAATTGCATTCGATGTAGCTCCGCATACCCACCCTGAAGGGCAAGCAGCTGCGCATGGCTGCCACTTTCAACAATCTCTCCATCCCGAACCAGTAAAATCAAATCTGCATTCTCAATGGTCGAAAGGCGATGGGCAATCACCAAAGTTGTGCGGTCAGCCATCAACCCTTCCAGCGCACCCTGAATGGCGCGCTCCGATTCGGTGTCCAGACTCGAAGTTGCTTCATCCAGAATCAAAATGGGCGCATCTTTCAATAAAGCTCGGGCGATGGCGATACGTTGACGCTGACCACCTGAAAGCAGCACGCCGTTATCACCAATTAAGGTATCGAGCCCATCGGCTAATTTATCGATAAATTCCCAGGCGTTTGCCATACGCGCCGCGGTTTCGATCGTTTCGCGGGATACCTCGCTGCCACCACCGTAGGCAATGTTGTTTGCGATGGTATCGTTGAACAGCACCACATTTTGATCAACCAACGAAATTTGCTGGCGTAATGCGTGTAAGGTCAACTCCCGGCTATCAACTCCGCCAATTCGAATCACGCCCGAGTCACTTTCATAAAAGCGCGGCAACAGACTAACCAGGGTCGATTTGCCGCCACCGGAGCGACCAACAATAGCAATGGTCTGTCCAGCCTCGGCTTTAAAACTGACCGACTGAAGCACTACCCGGGGACTACTTTCGTAGCGAAAAGTCACCTTATCGAATTCTACTGTGCGCGGCGGCTCGGTGAATACCTGCGTGCCGTTGTCCTGTTCTGGAAACTGATCAAGCAATCCAAAAACACTCACCGAGGCGGTCAGCCCGCGCTGCACCACAGAGTTCATTTTAGTGAGCTTTTTAATAGGCCCCTGCAACATCATCATCGCCATGATGAACGACATAAAACCACCGGCGGTCATCTGCTCAGTTTTTGCAAAGGTAGCAGCCGCATAAACCGACCCAGCCAACGCCAACGCCAGAATGATCTGTACCAAATTGCTACCGATGGTATCCACAGACACCCACTTCATATGCAAATGGCGATTGCGCTCACTTACTTTTTCGAAAGCGGACGACTCCCGGCCTTCGCTGGTAAAAATCTTGGTAATCAGATGGCCACTAATCACTTCTTCGGTGGACTGGGTGATG
This sequence comes from Immundisolibacteraceae bacterium, assembly GCA_019090185.1. Lineage (GTDB taxonomy): Bacteria > Pseudomonadota > Gammaproteobacteria > Immundisolibacterales > Immundisolibacteraceae > QNFC01. Next base: position 1,737 of record JAHRWJ010000282.1, on the reverse strand, counting down.
CTGCCCATCGAGTTCTGAATGTGCTGGCTTAAACCGCGGTAACGTTTGTTGAGCCGGCTAATAATGAAGGCAATTGATGGACCTACTGCCAGGAAAATAATTGCCAGTTTCCAGTTCAACCAAGCCATCCAGCCCAGCAGCCCAACAACGGTGATCGAATCACGGGTTAAAACAGTGACCGCTTCTGTGGCTGCCTTGGCAACCTGCTCAACATCATAGGTGACTTTCGAGATCAATTTCCCGGAGGCATTCAGATCGTAAAAGCGTGCGGGCAGTCGCAGCAGATGATCAAACATCTCGGTACGTAGCTGGCGAATCACCTTGCGGGCAATCCACTCCATTGAGTATTTAGAGCTGAAATCGACCACCAGCCGAAACAGGGCCAAACCGAGTATCGCCAACGGAATTATTTTGATGATCTCGGGGTCTTTATCGACAAAACTACCGTCAATCAATGGCTTCATTAACGCCGCAAAACCGGTATTGGTAAGCCCCATTCCGATCAGTGCAGTGATGGCAATCAGAAATACTCGCCAATGAGGCAGCGCATAGTGCAGCAACCGCTTATAGACCCCAAGGTAGTCGGGCCCTTCCAGGGGTGCCGGTCTGGATACGCTATCTTCGTGCAAATCAATTCCTGATGTTATTGGATCACTCTCCGCCATGACTTCGCTCAGCGGTAAAACTAATCTTGAGATAATTCAGCTGACGGGCTGCCTCCAGCAATTTAACCACCGCACCATGACTGGCGTTTCGATCTGCCGCTATCACGACTGCCGGTTCTTCATTACCCCCGGCCGCCTGTTTTAAAAACTGTTTAAGCGTGTTGATCTTGACTTCGACAGCGCCCTCAGCCGCAACCGCCCTGCCATCGATGTGGTAGAGCCCATCGGCACTGATTACCACATCAATCGCCTGGGGGATAACACCCGCTTCCGCCGTGGATTCCGGCAACACGAGTGCTAGCTGCGCCTCATCTTTAAAGGTGCTCGAAACCATAAAAAAAATCAGCAGTAAAAACACAACATCGATCAGTGGCGTGAGTTCGATACCGAGTTCGCCCTCGTCGATCGCGTGGGAACGAAAATTCATCGATCCAGGTCTACCCGCTCACCATGGATAACCTCGACCATGCGGATCGCCTCCTGCTCCATATCAAGCACCAGCTCATTGACCCGACCACGGAAATAGCGATAAAAAAATAGCGCCGGGATCGCCACCACTAACCCTGCTGCAGTGGTTGTCAGCGCCTGGGAGATGCCACCGGATAATACCGCCGGATCGCCAACGCCCTGTTCGGTGATGACCGCAAACACCTTGATCATACCGACCACGGTCCCCAGCAGACCTAGCAGTGGCGTTATCGACGCAATCGTGCCGAGGGTATTTAAAAACCGTTCAAGCTCTAACACCACGTGACGACCCGTTTCTTCGATGCTCTCCTTCATCAGTTCACGACTCAATTCCATGTTACTGAGTCCTGCAGCCAGCACTCGGCCCAATGGGGAGTGGTCTCGCAGCGCACGAATACGATCACTATTAAGCTGATCCTCCTGATGCCAGCGCCGAATCCGGCCAATCAGAAAGTCAGGATTTATCTTCTGCTGCTGCAATGCCCAGAAGCGCTCTATCACGATAGCCAGTGCAACCACCGAACAGAGCAGTATTGGCGCCATTAACCAGCCACCCGATTTAACCAATTCGATCAAAGCAAACCCACAAAGTTAATGAATTATT
>JAHRWJ010000281.1 GCA_019090185.1 Immundisolibacteraceae bacterium | reverse complement strand
CGCCATAGCGGCCGGCCTGGCGAGTCGCCACCACCAGCTCAACAATGTAAGCCTCTACCGCCTCGCTCATATGAACTTCAAGTACCTCATTGCGGGCCGCAAACAGACTCTGTTGGCTCAGGGGTGTTAGTGGTTCGGGCTGGTGAGTAGTCACTGCTTCGCGGCGGGCCAGGCGAAGAATAGCCAACTCATCATCGCTTTCCGGGTAGTCGATATTGACCTGCATTAAAAACCGGTCGAGCTGGGCCTCCGGCAGCGGGTAGGTGCCCTCCTGCTCCAGCGGGTTCTGGGTGGCCATTACCAAAAACAGCTCAGGTAGTTGCCAGGTATTGCTGCCCACGGTGATTTGACGTTCTGCCATCGCCTCAAGCAGTGCGGACTGTACTTTTGCCGGCGCCCGATTGATCTCATCGGCCAATACCAGGTTATGAAACAGTGGCCCTTTTTGAAAGTTAAAAGTGCCGTCCTGGGGCCGATAAATTTCGGTACCGGTAAGGTCTGCTGGTAGCAGGTCTGGGGTGAATTGAACCCGGTGAAAATCACCTTCCAGGCCATCGCCAAGGGTCTTGATGGCTCTGGTTTTTGCCAGCCCTGGTGCGCCTTCGACCAATAGGTGGCCATCAGCAAGCAGGGCGATCACAAGCCGTTGAACCAGGGTTTTCTGACCAATGATTTGCGACTGTATCTGCAGGCAGAGCTGCTGTAACTGTTGAAGAGGTGTCATGTTGGGTTCTTTTTTGAAGAGGCTATGAAGCGGGGCTAAGGTGAGCCGATGCCTGAAATGGTTATTAGTTTTAAACCGCAGCCAGCATTGACCATAGCGGTGCCTAAAAGGTTCCTGAGAAAGAAAGAAATTCTATTTAAAACCGGGTTATCCGGTTTTTGTCCTAGGTTGTTTTGAGTTGCTGGATTAGCCCGGCTATTGTCCCAGATCATCTTCTCAGCGTCCGGGTTATCGCAGACTGACTGCTTGCATCTGGCGACTATCAATAATGCATCTGCTAGGCCACCAGCAGGATCGAATCTACGGGAGAAGAGTATGACTGCACCAATCACCGAACGCGATATCAAATGGGCAACTAGTTTGCCCGAATTGGAACCTGGCCCGATTTCGGTAGAGCCCTATGTCTCTGCGGAGTTTTATCAGAAAGAGAAGCAGAAGGTATTTAAAAAGGCCTGGTTAGAGGTGGCCCGTGTCGATGAGATTCCCGAGGTTGGCGACTTTCTGGTGTCGAAAATGGAGTGCTGGGATAGTGAAATTATTCTGGTGCGCGGCAAGGATGAAAAAATTCGCGGGTTTCATAACATCTGTCCTCATCGTGGTATGAAGGTGAGTCGGTGCCAGGAGTCGGGTGGCCCGTTTGGTGATGCGGATGTTTACCAGAAAGGCCACGGCCACGTGTTCGTCTGCCCGTTTCATGGCTGGACTTACAACCTGGATGGTTCACTGCGGCCGATTGTCGGCGAAGAGTACATGCCAGAGGGTTTTGATCGTAGTGAAAATGGTTTGCCGCAGATCGGGGTTGATGTCTGGAATGGCTTTATTTTTGTCAATTACCAGGCGCAACCCGAGCAGAGTCTGCGTGAATTTATTGATCCCCTGGCGCAAGATATGGATGACTTTCCGTTTGAAGAGTTCAACCATATAGCCCGCTATAGCGCACGCTGTAAATCTAACTGGAAGGCGTTTATTGATGCCTTTCAGGAGGCCTACCACGCGGTATTCTTGCATGGCCGGTCGATTCCTGACTGCGGTGCTACCCCCGAATATGGGGTGCCTAATTCAGTGCGGGTTTATGGCCCTCATCACTCGATTTCAATGTGGGCAAACCCGGCTCATCAGCCGACACCAGCAGAGACCATTGCCTGGAAATATGGGGTTAGTTTTACCCCCGGTGCTGGTAATAACATGGGTGGCCTCAACCCCAGTGGGGATGACAACTGGTGGTTTGATATCAACGTGTTTTTCCCCAATTTTTTTGTGGATGTGGGACCGGGCTGGTATTTCACCTACAACTTTCGGCCGGTGTCAGAAAATGAAACCGTCTGGATTATGAATATCTACCAAAAAGCTGCCGCCACCCCGAGTGAGAAAATTGCTCAGGAGCACACCAAAGTCATTCTTCGCGATATTGTCTATGAAGACCTAAGTACCCTGGAAGAGGCGCAGCAGATGCTGGAGTCTGGCGTATTAACCCACCTGAACGTGACCAACGAGATGGAGGTGGCGGTTCGTCACCAGCACGCCACGGTGATGGAGTGGGTTAATCGGGAGGAGTCGGCGTGAACAAACTTCCGATCGAATTTTCAGATTTGGGTTGGTTGACAGAAAAGTGGTTGCTAGAGACTGAAAATGAGCGCCATAGAACTCGACTGGCCAGCACTCCTGATGAATTGCAGAAAATTTATGACGCGCTGCTGCCGCGGATGGAGGCAATTTGTGATTATCTCGATCAGTATTCTCTGGATAGCCTGCCGGAGCCTGCACAAAACCTGATGACCCTGGCGCTGGTGCTAATGGAGGTATCTCCCAGCATCGAGGTGTTTGGTGGCTCGCCGAGCGTGCCGTTTGGCTTCGAGCCAGAACGTTGGGTCGTTCATTGCTGAGTCGGTAATGAACTGCTGATCGGGTCGTAAAGTGCGGCCGCAGTACAAAGGCACCTTGCTGTTCAGCGGGTGCCTTTGTGCGTCTTGAGCTATTGATTCGAGCCGTTATTGAGAAGGTGTCACTGTTCAGTGGCATGCCACAAGGTTTATCTGTCACACCTCGGTTACAATCAAAACGCTACCAGAATAGGCATAAATAATAATAACTGAGCTCAACAGCGCGGCTGGTTCGCCACTGCCTGGTTAAAGGCCACTCAATGCACTTTAAATTTTTGGATGGAATTAGGGATGAAACGTTTGTTGCTCGGGCGTCTGTTCGGTCTGCTCTGCCTGTCTGTTTCTGTTAGTTGGGCTGGGAGTGTCGCTGCTGATAATGCCTATGCGGATGCGGTGCTTGAAGCACTAGCCGGCAAGGGCTTGTTGACTGCTCAGGAAGTGCACGACATAAAGCTGGTGGCCCGCCAGGCCGAGCGTGACGCCTCAGGTGGTGATCAACAGGCTAGCAACAACGGTGATAAAAGTTTATTGACCCGCTCGGCAGAGGCGATTAAGGCGATCGGG
>JAHRWJ010000280.1 GCA_019090185.1 Immundisolibacteraceae bacterium | reverse complement strand
GGCCTACCTGGCAATGAATCCATGGGATCAGACCATGGTTGGTTTGGGTATGTGGGAGCTGCGCTGTATTCAAAGCACGCTGGCGCTGGCAGGGCTGACCACCGATGATGTTGAGTTGGTTGCGGTAAAAAACCCCTGGTCAATAACCCTGGAAGAGGCCGAGGCAGCCACGACCCATTCGCCTCGTGACCTGTTTAAAGATACTTCAACGGCTGAAGGTAATCCTCAGGTCGCCGCGCTGCTTAACGGTGATATTGATGCCATGTTCTCGTTCCTGCCCTACGCCGCAGAGCTTGCCCAGCGTGGTGAGGCGCGGATCATTCGCAACCTGGTACCACGCACCGAAGATGATTATATGAGTACCTTTGGGGTCAGCACGGCGCTAGTAAAAAACCACCCAGAGGTGGTGCAGGCGGTGATGGACGTGACGGTGATGGCGGCTAAATGGGCGGCAGAGCACCCCTATGAAACCGCTGAAATTCATGCCGAGAACCTGCGGGTGAGTCCGGAGTCTTTCTGGATCGCCTACGGTCCTAAATACCACAAACATCTGGTTCCGAGTCTGGGGCCCAAAGATCTGGCGACGCTTAATCAGACCCAGGAATTTCTGGTCAATCACAAGGTGCTTGAGTCTGCGGTCGATGTGGCCAAGTGGAGTGATGACCGGTTTTTGAATCAAACGCTAACGAACAGGGGTTAATAACGGTCATGTCAAAACTTACTTATCCAACTGCTGGCCGCTACGATACTCAATTTCTACTTGATGGCACGGTCCCGGTAGAGGGCTTTGAACTGGAATTTATGGGCATGGGTGTGCTGCCCTGGCCGCTGTTTCGTGACATGGTCACCAAGCTTTCTTATGACATTGCCGAGCAGGCAATTTCGCACTATTTAATCGCGCTGGATCAAGGTAAACCGCTAACCGCGATTCCGGTCTTTCCAAGTCGGTTTTTCCCCCAATTAGGCACAACGGTAAATAAAGACTCGGGCATTCACAGCCCGGCAGATTTAGCCGGCAAGCGGGTCGCTGTTTGTGGATTTGGTTACAACCCGGCTGCCTGGATGCGCGGTATTCTGGAAAACTATTACCAGGTGCCGGTGAAGGACATTATTTGGGTAGTTGATGGTGATAACCCGTTTCTGGAAGGGCTTAATTACCAGCCTGCTGAGGGTTATAAGATCGAGGCTATCGACGGTTTTACGAGCGAATTGATGACCGAGAAAGGTGTCCATCAGGTCGCGGCACTTGAAGATGGCAGAATTGATGCATTGATTGCTCCCGGTGGTGGTGCACCCACTACCGGTAATACCCGCCGCCTGTTTGATAACCCTCAACAGGAATTGAGGGAGTTTGTTGCTACCACCGGCATTTATCCGATCAATACGGTGATGACTTTGCGCCAGAGCACGGTGGATGCCAATCCCGGGTTACCGGCGGCCCTGATGAACTCCTTTAATAAGGTGCGCGGCCTATATCATGACCAACTGGCCGCAGATGGCCCTGGTGATCACATGGGGGTGAGCACGGCCGAGTTGGCGCATATGGGGGTGTTTCCCGATCAATATGGTATTGAGGCCAATCGCACCAGCCTTGAGGCGATTATTGGTTATTGTTACCAGCAAGGGCTGATTCGCACCGAGTTTGCGGTTGAAGAGATTTTTTGTCTTTAAGATAGTTTGTTCAGCGGTGCTGAGCTGTTAGTAGATGGCGCCGGTTGTTTTGTTAATTAAATAAATGATGTTCCTTTGGAGGATTCCATGGCTGAAATGACCGAAGCAGAAAACGCATATAACCACCCGCCCATGCCAGAAGGGCCAATGAATTTATGGGTTGGCGGTGTCGGTGCGGTGCCAGAATTGCTGGGCCAGCTTGCCGAAGGGTTTCGGCAGATGGTGCCTCTGGGTAGTGAAGCACCTGATTTTACCGGCGAGCTGCTTGCTGGCGGCAACTACAGCCTTTCGGCCAGCAAAGGCAACAAGCCGGTTTGTATTTTGTTTGCCAGTATCAGTGATCCACCGATCATCAGTAACCTGGATACCACTCCGGTATCGCTGAATGGCCTTTATAAAGAGTATGGCGACAAGGTTGATTTTGTCATGGTCTATACCCGTGAAGCCCACCCAGGTTCTGGCACCCCGCCACATACCAGCATTGAAGATAAGCGTGCGCGCGCCCAGCAGATGGTTGACCAGGAAAATGTCAAAATGCCGGTGGTCGTGGATGCCCTCGATGGCCCGATTCACCAGCGCTACACGATGATGCCCAATTCGGTTTATGTGATTAATCGCGGTGGCGTTGTGGCCGGTAAATCGCTGCTATTAGATTCGACTGTGCTCGGTGAAATGCTTAACGATGTGCTCACCTGGGATGCGCTGGACGACGGTGAGACGGTGGTGAAGAAGTCTTACCACGAGCGTATTCATGTTTGCCGGGCTCCTTATGACGAAGCTGGCCGGGCTAAAGAGTGTGCGGCGTTGGAAGCAAGTGGCCCAGAAATGGTCGAAGCGATTAAGGCGATGGCCGGCTTTGACCCCTTTACCTGGAAAAAAGCCTAACGGTTATTGGCTCTTGAGGAATAGATAATGAAAACGATTGACGAAGCGATACGATTACGGCCAGACGGATTTACCGACCGCAGTATCTACACCGATCCAGCCATTCTGGAACAGGAAATCGAAAAGATTTTCAAAAAGACCTGGGTGCTGATTGGCCATGAAACCGAGATCCCTGAGCCCGGTGATTACGTGCGTAAAACCATTGCCGGTCAGCCGCTGATTCAGGTGCGTGGTAATGATGGCAAGGTGCGGGTGGTTTATAACACCTGCCGTCACCGCGCCAGCCTGGTGGCGATTGAAGAAGAGGGCAACTGCGCCAAAACTAATTTTAAATGCCCCTACCATGGTTTTGAATATGATGCGGATGCTGACCTGGTCAAGGTGCCTAAGGAAGAAGCCTACGGCGAGTGGTTTCAAAAAGAAGAGTTTGGCCTGGTTGAGCTGGCCAAGGTTGATACCTACAACGGCATGATCTTTGGCAGTTTTAATCCGGATGCCCCGACACTTAAAGAACATCTCGGTCCGGCGATGGAGCTTTTCCCCTACGTCACCTATGGCGACGGCGAAGCGCTGGAGATGGTCGACACCTATAAATACGACATTGCTGGCAACTGGAAGCTGATGATCGACAACACCATGGATGGCTATCACGTGCCCTACGTCCATGGAGGCATGTTCGAACAATTTGGTATCAGCGCGGATGATGGTCTTTCCGGGGTCGCTCGAACCTTGGGGCATCACGGTTCTATCGATTGGGAAGAGGGTCGGCCTCTGGCCGATCGCACCACCAACCGGTATATGGCGATCTTTCCTAATATCACCGTGCACTACAACGCCAGTGGCGATATGTTTGCGATTCGTCAGATTGAGCCGATTGACGTCGACAACATGCAGTTGACCATGTGGTTGCTGGCGCCTAAATCGACCAATAACCGGGAGATGAATGAGCGTCGCGCAGCGGCCTTCACGATGACCTGGGGGCCTGGTGGACTGTTTGGTGCCGATGACGCCCGCCAATTGGAATGGGTGCAGCAAGGCTTAAAGGCCGATTGTGGTGCACCGGTGTTGGCAGCTCGCGGTTTAGACGAGGGCGATGTGGCTGAGTGGGAAAGTGAGCAGTCAATGCGGGGTTTTCGGCTTGGCTGGGAACACTACATGGACCAGGATTAGACCAGGGATTGATTGGAGAAAAATGATGGCAAATTCAGCCCAACCTAATAGCAGGGTAGATCCAGCGATAGACCTGCTTTATAGTTTTGTTTCAGCACTTGATCAGTTTGACTATGACACCATTCTGAGCATGTTCGATAAGCCTTCTCGCTATCGGGTGCAATGTCGTAAAAATTTTGAGCGTGATGGTGTGCTGCATATTGTTAATGACACTGACGCCCAGCTAGGGTTTCGTTTGAGCAGTCACCCAGCATTGCGGCTTGAGCCGACCGTGCATGTGCTTGGCAATTCCCGTGTCAGCCGTGAAGGCGAACACGCGCAGGTGCGTGCTACTTTTAATATAGATCGCAACGGCAAGCCAACTTTCAGTGGTGAATATCTGGCCACGATTGATGAGTCTAGCGGCGCGCCGCTGTTTAAGGATCTGATGGTGGTGCTGGAGGGAGACAGCGTGCCGGGCTCTGTACAGATCCCCATCTAGAGTCACATCACTTTTACATTTATTAATTATTCAGTTGGCGGTCGCTGTTGCCCTTAGGGTGCAACCTTGGATGCCATATTAGGAGTTTTAGATGAGAATATTTCCATTTACCGATGCCCAGCAGGCGGTTATCGATAAAGTAGAGAAGGTTGCAGCCGGGTTCGCAGAGCGTGCGGCAGAATATGACGAAAAGGCCTGCATGCCGCAGCAGGACATCCTCGATATGCACGAAGCTGGCATGCTGTTGTCCGCGCTTGAGCCCCAGTATGGCGGTCTCGGTTACGGTGTACACCAGGATGATCCACTCTGCCTGTTCCTGACCATCGAACATATCGCCATGGTTAATCCGGCTACGGCTCACTGTTTTCAGGTGCATAACAACTGCGTGCAGATGATCAACAAATTCTGTACCCCGGAACAGATTAAACGGTTCACCGAGCCAACTCGTGAGCGTGGCATGTTGATGCCGGCGGCCGGTTCAGAGCCAACCTCACATATCATCACGGGTGGCATGAGTGCTATGGGCCAGCGGGTTGATGGTGGTTTTCTGGTCAATGCCACTAAACACTATGTCACCAATGCCCCAGGGTCTGAGCTGATGTGGGTGATGGTGAAGGACAGCGAAACCGAACGCGATATTATGTTGATGATTCCCAGCAATGACCCGGGTATCACCACCGACGAAAGCTTCTGGGATCCGATTGGCATGCGTGCCTGCGTGAGTCCGCAGATGACCTTCAAAGACGTGTTCGTGCCCCAGGACAACCTGATGGGCGGCCCAGGTGATTTCTTCGGTGATAACTGGCTGGGTAAAATCAACCTCGGCTTTACCGCCACCTATGTCGGTGCCATGCGTGGTATTTATAACTACGTGGTTGAATACATGAAGGGCAAAGGCCGGGGCAGCGATGTGCAGCGCCAGCAGTATGTTGGCGAAATGAAATCGC
>JAHRWJ010000279.1 GCA_019090185.1 Immundisolibacteraceae bacterium | reverse complement strand
CGGCCGCGCTGGCCAATGCCAACGGCGGCATGATCAGTCGGCCTCATTTCGCCCAGTGTCTAATTGACCAGGGTTATGCGAAGGATTTTGAGTCTGCATTTCGGGGCTACCTTGGCATTGGCAAACCAGCGTATGTTTCTACGAAATGGGTCTCCATGGAGTCCGCGGTAGCGAATCTGGTCGCTGCCGGCGGCGTCGCGGTGATTGCCCATCCTCGGCGTTATCGGTTGAGCCATAGCTGGATGCGGCGGCTACTTGAAGAATTTAAAGCCATGGGCGGAGCCGGTATTGAAGTGATCACCGGTGGCGGCAGTCAGGGTGATCGAGACTCCATGGCTCAATTGGCCGAGCGCTATCAGCTGCTGGGTTCGGTCGGTTCCGACTTTCATACCACAGAAAATTCCTGGGTTGAGTTGGGCCGTTTGAAACCGTTACCGGCCTCGGTTGAGCCAATCTGGAGCCGTTTTAAGACTTAAAAACCTGTTGTCTGGCAAGTGAATCGGTGTTGGGCTAGCGGTTGATTTGGCTGGTTTTCATAGCCCATTCGTTATATTATTTGCGGCTTCTGAATAGGTGTATAGAGGGGCTTTGAGTTAAGGGCCCCTGGCTAGCAAGACCAAATATAAAAAACCAACTAATGGTCTAACTGTTCGAAACTCCTAAAGTTTTTGTTCTGGCGGGCGTAGGTAGTGGCATCCCGCCGCTTTAGGATATCTAATTGCTGACCGATTGGTCAGTCGGGGTTTTTAGTTCTGCTTTGAGTTCAAATGACTGTGTATAAAAATCAAATAGTTAGTCTCTCCCTGTTGGCTCTGTTGACAGCGGGTTGTAGTGAAAAAAATGAGGAGAAAGCGACTGGGCCACGTCCAGTGTTGGTCACCATGACCGAAGTGGTGGTTGGTGTGACCGAAGAGCTGGAGGGGACTGTCGGCCGCATAGAGAGTAAAGCTCAGCCGTTGGTAGCAGCCGAGATTGATGGCCGCATTACCCACATAGATGCTGAAATCGGTGACACGGTAGTTATCGGTGATCAGTTGGCCCAGATTGACCCGGAAGATTATCGTCTGTCCCAACGTTCTGCGCAGTCTGATGTGGATCGTATCAATGCCATGATCAAACAGCAGCAGCGGCTGGTTGATCGCTACCTGAAGTTAAGAGAAGACGAGTTTTTTGCTGAGAACACCCTAGATGCGGCCTCGTCTGAACTGGATGTGCTGAAAAAACAGCGCTCTTCTGCTCTGGACCGATTAAGTCAGGCCAAACGTAACCTCTCCCGGGCATCGGTGTCGGCGCCTTTGAGTGGCGAAATCAGTGAGCGGCTGGTTAATGAGGGCGATTACGTTAAACGTGGCAACCCCCTGTTTCGACTGTCGACCGATCAATACTTGCGGGTTGTACTGCCTTATCCAGAATCCTTGGCCGACCGGCTTCACCCCGGCCTGCTGGTTCGGCTTGAAAGTGCCACTGCCGTTGGCACCCGAATCGAAGTTGCGGTTACCGAAATTCGTCCCACCATCGGTAATTTTAATCATGCGGTTGACGTGATTGTTGATATGCCCAATCCGGGCAGTTGGCGTCCTGGCGGCACCATCAACGGTGAACTGGTGATGAATCGAATTGAAAATGCGCTGCTGATTCCCGAACCTTCTGTGGTATTGCGGCCTCAGGGGCACGTGGTCTACATCCTTAATGATGCGCTGAACAGCGTCGAAGAAAGGCTGGTTGAAACCGGTGTGTTATCGAAAGATCTGCTTGAGGTTCATAGTGGTCTGAATGCTGGGGATAAAGTAGTGGTGGATGGTGCTGGTTTTCTGACCGGTGGCGCGGTTGTTAGCGTTCAGCAGAGGTAAACGATTATGAATCTGCCAGAGTTAGCGATTCGCCGCCATGTGTTGACCTATATGGTCAATGGTCTGTTAGTGCTGTTTGGGGTTATTGCCTTTTTTCAGCTTGGCGTTGCGCGCATGCCCAATGTTGATATCCCGTTGATTACCATTACCACCGTGCAGCCCGGTGGTAATCCCAGCGTGATCGATAGCAGCATCACCAATATTATTGAGCGCAAGGTCAATAGTATTCCCGGAATCGACTTTGTTAAGTCCAGTTCTACACCGAGCGTCTCGGTGGTGCGGCTGAACTTTAAACTTAGTAAAAATATCGATGTTGCTTTTAACGAAGTGCAGACCAAGGTCAACCAGATTTTGACCCAGTTACCGGCTGACGCTGATCCACCGGTGATTGCCAAGGTTGAAACTGATGCCCAGGCTGTTATCTGGTTGCACTTGCAGGGTAATCGTACGATTCAGCAACTTAATGTTTATGGTCAAAATGTGCTGCGTCGTCAGCTCGAAAAAATCGATGGCGTGGGTGACATTTTTATCGGCGGCATGCGCGAACGGACGTTGCGGGTTGAGTTACAGCCGGATCGACTGATCGCGATGGGGATGACGGTTCAGGATGTGATCGTTGCCTTCCGCAATGAGCATATTTTGTTGCCGGGTGGCTTTTTAACCTCTGCGTCTTCTGAGCGGCTGTTAAAGCTTGACCTGGAATACCACAGCGCCAGAGAGCTTGGCGAAATTGTGATTGGCTATGTGGATAGCAGTCCGATTCGTCTCGACCAGGTGGCGGATATCGTTGATGGGGTTTCTGACTTCAGACAGCTGATGCGTCGCAACGGCGAACCCCTGGTTGGTCTCGGCGTGGTGAAAGTTTCTGGTGCTAACACAGTGGCGATCATCGACGAGGTTAAACGGATAGTGGACGAAGAGATTCGACCCCAGTTACCACCCGGTATGACCATCAAGTTCGGTAGTGATCAGTCCAGCTATATTCTGGCCATCGTACTGGCGCTGCAGGAACATCTGGTGCTAGGCACCCTGCTGGCCGGCGGGATTGTGCTGTTATTTCTGCGTAATTTGCGCGCCACCCTGATCATCGGTGCGGCGATTCCTGTGTCACTGTTTGCGGCCATGGCCGCCATGTATTTTCTGGGTTTCACCTTTAACTCTATGTCTCTGCTAGGATTGCTGCTGCTGGTCGGGGTGGTGGTTGATGACGCGATTGTGGTGTTAGAGAACATCTATCGTCATCGAGAGGATATTGATCCAAACCCGATGTCAGCGGCTATCAATGGCACCGGTGAAGTGATGTTTGCGGTGCTGGCGGCCACCGCGTCCCTGGTGGCTATCTTTTTGCCAGTGCTGTTTATGGATGGCATGGTTGGCCGGTTTTTTGCGACCTTCGCGGTGGTGGTGGTTATTGGTGTTATCGCCTCCTGGTTCGTCTCTTTAACACTGACACCGATGATGTGTGCTCGCTATTTAAAGGTGGGCCACAGTCACGGTAAAGTCTATACCGCTTTAGAGGGCTACTTCGATGCCATGGAAAGCGGCTATAAAAGGCTGGTGACCTGGGTATTGAGACATCGCTGGCCGACACTGGGTGTGGCTACCCTGGTGGTGGCGTCGAGCGCATTTTTCTTTGGCGCGGTCGGTAAGGAATTTATGCCGGAAACCGATATCGGCCGAATTATGGTGATTTTGAAAACGCCGATGGGTTCGAGTATCGAGTACACCGACAAAAAAGTTCGTGAACTTGAAGAGCTGATGTCCCACGAAGAGTCAAAATATAACTTCGTCTCAATCGGTTTGTTTTCGCAGGCACAGGTTAATCAGTCGATCGGGTTTATCGAAATGCTCGATCAACATGACCGGGATTACACCCAGGAAACTTACCTGAATCAGTTCAGGAAGAAACTCACCACTATCCCAGGTGTCCAGGCTTTTGCGACCAAGGTGCCGACCCTGGGTGGCGGTCGGGGTGAGGGGCTGCAGTTCGCTTTGCGTGGCCCTAATCTGGAAGAGGTGGCTCGACTCTCCACCGAATTACGTCGACGTTTGCTCGAAGCTGGCGGCATGGGCAGGATGGATTTAGACCTGCAGTTGAACATGCCACAGCTGAAGCTGGAAATTGACCGGGTTCGGGCACGCAGTGTTGGTTTAACGGCTAAGCAGGTTGCTGATGCGGCCAACGTATTGGCGGGTGGTCTCGATATTGCCAAATATAACGATGAACCCGGCGATGGTGAGCGCTACGACATTAGGCTCAAGGCGGCGGAGGGCACGTTTCGGTCTCCAGAGGACCTGCGTAAAATCTATCTGCGTTCGAAATCCGGCGAGCTGGTTCGTTTAGACAGCGTGGCTAGCTTTAAAGAGATCCTCGGGCCTGCCCGTATTGATCGGATTAACCTGCAGTATGCAGCACTGTTTTATACCGATCCGGACGGCGCGCTTGGTGACGCGGTAGACAAACTCAACCAGATCAGCGAAGAGATGCTGCCGATCGGCTATCGGATTGAAATGCTGGGTATGTCACGGGAATTCAAGCGCACCATGATGTCGATGGCGTTTGCTTTTGGTTTGGCGCTAGTGCTGCTCTATATGGTGCTTGCCAGCCAGTTCGATTCCTTTTTGCAGCCCCTGGTGATTATGTCTGCTCAGCCGCTAGCGATGATCGGCGGCTTGGCGCTGCTATGGGTATCTGGCCACACCCTGAACATCTATTCGATTATCGG
>JAHRWJ010000278.1 GCA_019090185.1 Immundisolibacteraceae bacterium | reverse complement strand
GTACCATCTCTTCGCTGGCGCTCGGGTGAATCGCCACGGTGTTATCAAAGTCTGTTTTGGTGGCGCCCATTTTAATGGCGACCGCAAAGCCCTGCATCATTTCATCGGCACCGCGGCCGATAATGTGGCAGCCGACTACCCGCTCTTTGTCACCGGCGGTGATTAATTTACAGAGGGTTTTGGGTTTGTGAGCGCCCATGGCGTAATACATGTCGGTAAATTCAGATTTATAAACCTTGATGTTGTCACCAAATTTGTCCCGAGCCTGAGATTCGCTAAGCCCAACTGAGCCAATCGGTGGGTGGCTGAATATTACCGAGGGAATGTTGCTGTAATCGAGTTGGCGATTTGTCTGATTGTCGAACAGGCGATCAGCGAGCCGACGACCAGCGGCGATAGCGACCGGTGTTAGGGCGACCTGGCCGGTGACATCGCCGACTGCGTAGATATGGCGGTGGGAGGTATTTTGATACTCATCGGTGACGATAAAGCCTCGCGGGGTCATCGCTAGCAGGCGATTTTCCAGACCCAGGTTGTCGCTGTTGGGCACGCGGCCGATGGCCAGGATAATGGTTTCCTGATCACAGATATCGGTGCCGCTTTCGCTGCTCAGGGTTAGTCCGGACTCAGTTTTCTCAATTTTTTCCGGGGTAAAACCGGTTTCAACGGTGATACCGTCGGCCTGCATCTGCTGCATCAACAAGCTGCCCAGGTCGGCGTCAAATTCTCGCAATACCGCGTCCTTGCGAATGGCTAATGTCACCTTGCTACCCAGCGCGTTAAGCATGCCCGCAAACTCGACGGCGATATAGCCAGAACCGACCACGGTAACACTGGCTGGTAGTTGTTCTAGTTCAAAAAAACCATCGCTGGTGATGGCCAGGTCAACCCCGGGGATATCTGGCATAGAAGGTTTACCGCCGGTGGCCACCAACATATGTTTGCAGTGTAGGGTTTGGTCACCAACTTGAACCGTGTGTTCGCCAGTTATCTTGGCCCAGCCCCGAATTAGTTCAATGCCGGAGTTATCCAGGTTGGTGGCGTAAATGTTATTCAGTCGTGTCACATAGGCGTCGCGCTGCTGTTTTACCTGCGGCCAGTTAAATTCTGAGGCACTGACATCGAAACCGTAACCGGCGGCGGCCTGCAGACTGTCGGCGATGCTAGCGGCGTTCCACATCACTTTTTTCGGTACACAACCGACGTTAACGCAGGTACCGCCGAGCGGTCCTGCTTCGATGACACCAACTTTAGCGCCGTATTCTGCTGCCCGTCGTGCCGAAGCCATGCCGCCGCTGCCGGCACCAATTACCAGGTAGTCGTAAGGTTCTGACATTTTTAAATTCCTTAAAGCTGAATGTGGTTTTTAATCAGTTGCCGAGGCTATGGCCTGCAAGCGCTGCTTAGCATCGGCGAGAATGATGTTTTTGCCCGCTTCGTCGGTGCTGCGCCAGAGGGCGATTTCATCGCTGGTTCGACCGCAGCCAATACAAATCTGGCCGGCGGAGTTGAGTTCGCAGACGGCGACGCAGGGAGAGACCGGGTTATTCATCAAAAGATTCCGTTAATAGCTGTAAAAATTCTGCCAGCATGATGGCGGTAGCGCCCCAGATTTTATGTCCATTGACCGAGTAGAAAGGTACCTGGGTGGGACCCCAGCGTTTTAATTCACGCAGTTCGGTTAATCGGCTAGTGGGCTGAAGCAGGGTTTGGAGCGGCGCTTCGATGATGGCCGCCACCTCTTGCTGGCAGGGCACAAAATTGGGCCGGGCCGAACTGTAGCCGATAAACGGGTAAACATTGTGGTTGCTGGCAAAAACGTTCATGGGTTCAAGTTCGCCCAAAATCGTCACCTGTTCAGGCGTCACGCCGACCTCTTCAAAGCTCTCCCTTAGGGCTGTCTGTTCCAGGGTTTCGTCAGCTTCATGGCGGCCGCCGGGCAGGGAAATCTGGCCGCTGTGGGTGCCGTCATAGTCCGGTCGCTGAATAAACACCAGGTGCAGGTTTCCAGAGTAGCTTGGGTTTTCTGTTCTTTCAGCAGTTGTATGTGGATAGAGCAGAAATAGCACGGCGGCCTTGCGATGGTCGGCCCGTAACGCAGGGCGATTTATTTCAACGCCGGATTCAGGTAACGGCAACATGCTTGCCCGCGCGGCTTCGCCGGGTAGTGGAAGCTGCAGACGTTTTTGTAATCGGGCAATGCCGACGGGTAAATCGCTGCTGATTTCAGAAGTCATGGCGTTGATTTTGCTGGGTTCTATTTAAGTCAGCTAAGGAACGGTTTAGGTGGTTAGTTAAATGCCCATATCTGACAGGATCATGCAGAAGCTGTTTAGCAGACCAATCAGCTTGGGGTGGTCGGCCTCAAACAGTTCCAGGTTGTATTCCACGCCCTGTAGGGCTAGCTGGAATAATTGTGGGTCCTGTTGTGGACGCAAAGCCTCGTGAGCAGATAGTTGAGTGAATCCAAGCAGGCTCTGCAGCGATTCGGGATCAAAATCATCGGCTTGAGCAATCTCCAGTTCATCCTGTAGTGCGTGTAATTTTTCTAACAGCTGGTTACGGACATCATCCGAAAGTCGGTCGTTATCGAAAATTTTCTGTTCAATTTGCTCGAGCTGTTCCTGAATCATATCGGTGTCCTTGAGTGGCGAGCGACTATTGTAGTGCAGAGATAGGTTGCGGGAATCGGATCGCAGGTTTTGTTGTGATGATGGGTGTTGATTCGACCCGTTTTGCTGGCAATGGTTTGTCTGGCCGAAAGTGATCTGTGTCATTGACCTGGGCGAATGAGAGGCATAAGGTGGTCTGGCAGTCAGGTTCGGATGTCACTGTGAAATTGATCGATATTCAACGGACTTGGTTTTATTAATATAAGGCTAAATAAACAGGCGGGAGGATCCGCTACTAATTAGTAGGGTAGCTTTGAAAAGTGTTTTTTTATTCCTGAAAGGAGGGAAATAAATGAGAATACCTTTGCAAGTAACTGCCAGAAATTTAGAAATGACTGATGCGATAGAGGCCGCGGTGCGAAAGCGGGTGGAGAAGCTGGAACATTTTTCGGATTGTATTACCAGCTGCAGAGTGGTGGTGGAGTGTCCCCACCGGCATCATAATAAGGGACTGCTTTACAATATTCATATCGATTTAACCCTGCCGGGTAAGGAATTAGCCATTACTCGGGAGCCGGCCGAAGATATGTATCTGGCCATTCGTGATGCTTTTGATGTGGCCACGCGGCAGGTTCAGACCTACATGCAAAAACGCAACGGCCAGGTTAAAAACCACCACCGCGAACAGCCTGATCAGGTGGCTGGGTTTTAATTGGGTGACCCTGGCTAGATAGTCAGTCGATAAATAGCAAAAAGCCCCTGTTCTGAGTTCAGAGCAGGGGCTTTTTTTATGGCTCGTTATTTATTTTGCCGCAGCGAGGGCCTGATCGATATCGGCAATGATATCGCCAATCGCTTCGATCCCTACTGACAGGCGAACCATGTCCTGGGTCACGCCAGCAGCGGCCAGTTCGGTTTCGTTAAGCTGGCGGTGGGTGGTGGTTGCCGGGTGGGTAGCCAGTGATTTTGCATCACCAATATTAACCAGGCGCACGATCAGCTCCAGCGCATCGATAAACTTAGCACCGGCTTCGAGCCCGCCTTTGAGACCAAAGGTGAGAATACCTGACGGGGTGCCGCCCATATATTTTTGCGCCAGCTCATAGTCTTCGTGGCTTTTGAGTCCAGCATAGCCGACCCAGCTGACCTGTTCCTGACCTTCAAGGTACTCGGCAACGGCCATGGCGTTGCTGCAGTGGCGCTCCATGCGCAGTGGCAGGGTTTCGATGCCCTGGAGTATCTGAAAGGCATTAAAGGGTGACAAGGCAGCACCCATGTTGCGCAGCATCACTACGCGGGTTCTGGCGATAAAGGCAGCAGCGCCGAATGCTTCAGTCATCACAATGCCGTGGTAGGAGGGATCGGGCTCGCAAAACTGGGGGAAACGATCGGCATGATCGGTCCAGGGGAAGTTACCGCCATCAATAATAGCGCCACCCATGCTGGTGCCGTGGCCAGCCATATATTTGGTCAGCGAGTGAATAACGATATCTGCACCCAATTCAATTGGGCGACAGATTTGCGGCGTGGCAACCGTGCTATCGACCAGCAGCGGCACGCCGCCGGCATGAGCTATTTTGGCAAAGGCGGCGATATCGGTAATGTGGCCACCCGGGTTGCCGATGGTTTCGCAAAATACGGCCTTGGTTTTGCTATCAATGGCGTTTTTGAGCGCCTCTAAATCAGTGTGATCAACAAATCGAACTTCGATACCAAACTGGGGAAAGGTGTGGGCGAACAGGTT
>JAHRWJ010000277.1 GCA_019090185.1 Immundisolibacteraceae bacterium | reverse complement strand
GGCTGCAGTGAATCCAGTACCGACAGCTCTCCCGCAGCAACCATAGACCCGGTTTTCATCTACTGGGCAGATCAAAAATTTGACCCACTGACGCAGCCGCATAGCGCTGGCAAGCAGCCTCCTCGTCCCGGTAAACAGACCGGAGACTATTACTTCGTCCAGTTTTGGAATGAGTCTGCACCGGGATCAGAATCTACCGACAGGCTCAATAAACTCCTTAAGTTTGACGCAAAATCAACACTTTACATTAAGCAACGAGCCTTTCTGGTGTTCGCTAACGCAGCCAGCATCGCCGCATTAGACAAACTCAAGGAGGTCCGCTGGACCGGAAAGCTGACCGCAGACCTAAAAATCACGCCGTCAACCCGCCAATTAATCAAGGATAAGAAACCTGGAAACCTGAGCTATTTCATCATCAACCTGTTTCCTGAGGCAGACGAAAAAGCGGTGCTGAAATCGCTCCAGCAGCTTGACGGTAAATCGATTTACACCAGTAAAAGATCAAGGTTTCGTCGCCACCTGATTGCCCTGGAAGTTGGTCAACTAGCCGCGCTGGCAGAGTTGAGCGCCGTTGCATGGATCGACCCTTACATAGAGCCCCAGCTGATTAACGACGTCGCCAGACAACTGGACGGTTTACCAGCCGGCAGCGCCGAGCCGCCGGCTAATAATCTGCCTCAAGGCGACAGTGAACTGATTGGGGTGCTGGATTCGGGGTTAGATACCGGTATCAATGACGCCAACCTGCATCCTGACCTGGCCGGCCGAGTTACCGCCATTCGTAGCTATCCGGTGATTGAACCGGGCATGGTTAGCTCAACCGTCAACCCAGGCGCGGATGATGGCCCGGCCGACCTATTCAGCGGACATGGCACTCATGTCGCCGCCACGGCGATTGGCAATGGCTATGCATCAAACGGCCAATACGCGGGCGTAGGCTCCGGAGCTCGGTTATTTTTTCAGGCGGTAGAACAGTGGGTGATCAGTGAGGTCAACGACAATGAAGTCGGTAACAACAGCCTCCAGATAGCGGACTACCCAGAGATGATTGCAGAGGCGTATGACGAAGATGTCCGCATCCACAGCAATAGCATTGGTGTACCGGTGCTGTTCAATTCAACTTTCAGGGGCACCGCACGCCTGCTCGACGAGCTGGTCTGGAACCATCCCGACCTACTCATACTGTTCGCGGCCGGTAATGACGGTCGAGACGAGGATGTCGATGGCGTTGAAGATCGCTGTACGTTAAATACCTATGGAACCGCCCGCAATATTATTACCGTCGGCGCCACTGAGAACCTCCGTTCCGAGGTCACGGATACCTACCCAGCTTTAAGATATGCACCCTTTTTTGGCCTTGGTTACCCCCTGCCACTGGCGCTATTTGCCAACGACCTGATGGCCGATGATGCTGAGCAAGTAGCTGCTTTTAGCGGCCGCGGGCCCGTACTTGCCTTTGCTGACCCGGCGGCCGGCGACACCAATTACGAGTGCAAGGCCGATCAGCTGGCCCGAATCAAGCCAGACATAGTCGCGCCGGGTACTTTTATCGCCTCTGCTCGCAGCGCGGTTGCCAGCGAGCCCGGCACCGATGGTGGTGCCAAGCTCTTGTCGGACTACGGATTAGCCGCACCCGGTGATGCGGTCGATAACAAATATATGTTGATGTCCGGCACCAGCATGGCCACGCCTCGGGTAGCCGGAGCTGCCGCCAGAGTGCGCCAATACCTTCGCGATAAACTGGCGCAGGCCAACCCTTCGGCCGCGCTGGTAAAAGCAACCCTAATCAACACTGCCCGGGCCGTTGGTGGCACGGGCGAATCACTGGTCACACCGGATTCGAACCAGGGATGGGGCAGGCTTAATCTGGCCAACATCCCCGCTGAAACCGAACTCAATCAACTATCGGTGGCCGATGAGACTCAAGGGCTGTGGCTAGGAAACCAGCTCAACTACCGCATCACCGTCACCGAAACCACAGCGCCACTGACCTTAACCATGGTTTACACAGACTATTTCTGGTTCGGCGATAGCGTCTATCACGACCTCAACCTGGCCATCACCACGCCGACAGGTGAGGTTATCCACCCTAACGGTCGTAGCGATCCCGATCCGGTCAACAATATCGAACAAATTGTTATTGCTGCGGACCAGTTGGTAGCAGGCGAATACCTGGTTACCGTCAACCGCATCGGCGACAACCCATTCGTGCAGCAGCCCTTCAGTCTGGTGTTGCGAGCTGCTGCGCCGCTGATACCGCTGCGAAGAACCCCGATCGATGTAGTGATCGTAATGGACACCTCCGCCTCCACCAATACCCCGGCCTGCCCAACGATAGCTGGATGCCAGACCTCCAGCTTTAACGTCATCCAGGCAATGGCTGGCGATCTCATCGCCCGGTGGCCCACCGTGGCAAACTCGCAATTACCGAATCAACCGGGCGACAGAATCGGCCTGGTCAGCTACGCCTCTAATGGAGAACAACAGGCTCTGGCAGGCCAGCTGTTGATACCCGTTGCTGGCAACAAACCAGGCCTGCTGAATATGGTTAACACCATGAGTACCGAGCTACTCGCGTCCACCGACCCAAATTTCAGCCCGCCAACGCCGGGAAAAATCGCCCTGGGGAGTGGCATTTATGAAGCGATATCGATGTTAGAGGAGAGCGACCGAAAACAGGTGATTGTCGTCATCGGTCGTGGCCTACAGAGCATGAGTCCGACGGTAAACTGGAGAAGCGAAGTCAGTTATAGCGGCACTTTTCCCAACGGTAGCCTCAGCGTTGTCAACACCTTAAGAATCGCCAGCGACAACGCATT
>JAHRWJ010000276.1 GCA_019090185.1 Immundisolibacteraceae bacterium | reverse complement strand
TGGTTTATCTGGCATTGCTGGCAATTTTCAGCTATCAGTTCTGGCACATGTGGCAGATCAACAAGTCGGTCTTCACCACCCCGGTGCCGGAAATCCATCAATACAAGTTCAAACAAGTCGCCGTGCTCAACCTTGCCTATTTCGCCACTTTTGGTTCTGAAATTGCGGTGATCTCCATGTTGCCGTTGTTCTTTTTTGACACTTTCAGTGGAGTCGGCGGCATGTCCCAGACTCAAGCAGGTATGTTGGCGGCTGCCTACGCAGGGATGAACGTTATCGCCCGACCCATTGGCGGATTGTTAAGCGATAAATTTGGACGCAAAAAAACCATGCTATCCCTGTTGGCCGGTCTGGTAGTGGGTTATCTGGTGCTCTCCCAAATTGATAGCAGTTGGTGGATTCCAACGGTTGTACTGGCAACCATGGGCTGTGCCTTTTTTGTTCATTCCGGCTGCGGGGCGGTGTTTGCCATCGTGCCGTTGATTAAACGGCGCATGACCGGCCAGATAGCCGGCATGACCGGCGCCTATGGCAATGTCGGTGCGGTCACCTACCTGACGGTTTTGTCGTTTGTACCGCCAGAAATATTTTTCTTGGTTATTGCCGGCACCGGGTTACTGGTGTTTCTGCTATTGACCATTTTCATGGACGAACCAGCCGGCCACATGACCGAGGTGATGCCTGACGGTACCGTACAGATGATCGAGGTGTCGTAGAATTTTATGGCTTTATTACGCCACCTTATTTACGCGATTGATCGGGCCGGGCTATAACCGCACTTCGTTATCAATAAATTGTCACAAAGCCCCTCCCGACTCCCTTCAAGGTCTTTAACTATTGTCTACTTTGGAAATCAGCGTCGGCCAGTTCTCCGACGCTGGCGTAAAACCGGTTAACGAAGACGCTATTGGCCTGCATGTACCAGAAGAACCGTTACTGACCAACAAGGGCATGGTGGCGGTGATCGCCGACGGCATGAGCGGTGCCGCGGACGGAGCCAAGGCCAGCCGGGTCTGCGTCAGCAATTTCCTTAGCGATTACTACTCAACACCCGATAGCTGGTCGGTTAAGTCCTCCGCGGTCAAAATCCTCACCGCACTCAACCGCTGGCTCTACAGCCAGGGACAGAGCATTTACGGTAGCTCCCACGGCCTGGTGAGCACCCTCAGCGCGCTGGTACTCAAATCTACCACCGCCCATATTTTTCATGTCGGTGACACCCGGGTGTTTCTGCTGCGCGATGGCAAGTTACAAACCATCACCCGCGACCATCGCACCCATACCGGTGGCCGGGATTTCCTCACCCGGGCGATGGGCATTGAATTAAGCCTTGATGTTGATCACCAGGTGATCGCTGTGCAGCCCGGCGACACTTTTTTAATGACCACCGATGGCGTTCATGAGTGGGTCACCGACGCCAGCATCCGCGAAATCTTGCTTGAACAACATGACGACCTGATCGGTGCCAGCCGCTCCCTGGTGCAGATGGCCCGGCGCAACGGCAGCAACGACAACCTCACCGCACAGGTTTTTACCGTTCACACGCTGGCCAAACAGGATCAGGAATCCTATTACAACGAACTCACCGCACTGCCATTTCCACCCCTACTAGAGCCCGGCTACGTACTCGATGGCTACCGAGTAATGCGCGAGATTCACGCCAACAAACGCACCCAGGTCTACCTGGTCACCGATGAAGCCAGCGGTAACCAGTTAATTATGAAAACCCCATCGCCCAACTACAGCGATGAACCCCTCTATATCGACCTGTTTCTGCACGAAGAATGGATCGGCCGCCGGTTGGAAAGTCCCCACGTGATGAAGGTTATCGAGCCCGAGCGGCCGCGCCAGTGGCTCTATTACCTGGCCGAATATATCGAAGGCCAAACCCTGCGCCAGTGGATGAACGACAACCCGGAACCGACCCTACAGCGGTTTCGAGAAATCATCGACGAAACCGCGGCCGGACTGCGGGCCTTTCAACGCATGGAGATGATTCATCAGGATCTGAAACCTGAAAACATCATGATCACCGGTGATGGCACGGTCAAAATCATCGATTTTGGTTCCGCCAAAGTCGCCGGACTCGCCGAAATAGAAGTGCCCATCGACCGGGATGTGCTGCTAGGCACCGAACGCTATACCGCGCCCGAATACCTGCGGGGATTATCCGGCACCAATCGCTCCGACATATTCTCACTCGGCGTGATCGCCTACGAAATGCTCACCGGCACACTGCCCTATAGCATGGTGTTGAGTACCCGAAATCTCAACCGGGTCAAATATCAGTCAGCCATGCCCTTCAACCAGGAATTACCCCGCTGGATGGACAGTGCCATGGCAAAATCAGTCGCCCTCGACCCCAACTTTCGATACGAAAGCCTGTCCGAATTCATCCGCGACCTGACCCACCCCAACAAGGGTTTTAACGTTACTCAACCGCTCATGCAGCGCAATCCAGTGGCCTTCTGGCGTGGCACCACCATATTGCTGGGCGTGTTATTGCTGATCAGTTTGATCAATAGATAGTCCGTAAAGGCATCACTACCAGGGCCGAATGGCACCAAGTAAAGCCCATTTAACATGGCCGGTTATTATCGTCTGCCCAGGTGAGGATGGCTGCAGGGATGGGGAATCGCCGTTAAGTTCTGAATTTATGGGAGAGGTTGTTCATTTCTTTTGCTTGCCCACACCAAAGACATAAGTCTCATAAACTGCAGCCAAAGACGCCGCAGAATCAACTAAAAAGTACCAAAGGCATAAGTCTCATAAGCCGCGGCTAAAAACGCCGCAGAATCGACTAAAAACGGAACCAAAGAAAAGGGCACCCCAATAGCGCTTTGGTCCCC
>JAHRWJ010000275.1 GCA_019090185.1 Immundisolibacteraceae bacterium | reverse complement strand
ATCTGACCGGTAAGGCGGTGGTTCCGGGCTTTTTTCACATAAACGGGGGTTAGCCGATAAAGGTCAAAGCCGGCAGATATTACTGCGCTGGCCAATTTTTTCACTTCAGCGATCAAAAAATTGACGACTGTTGGCCAGGAGGGTGTTGTTAGTTTATCTGTTATCGGTGCCGCCTCATTAAAATGAAGCCGATCAGTCGCAGCGCCAGGGGTTGGGCGATTGAGTTTGACCTCCGTGATGGCACGCTGTAGGTGCGATGAATTGAGCGTCTGCTGACCATCGACATAAGCGGCTAATAGGGTTTTATCTGCGATGACGTTCAAGGGGCGTAACCGACCGCCGGTAGCATCATGGATCTGTTTGAGTAAGCCCCCTTGATAAAGAGGCTGGGCTCGATAACCGGCAATCCTCAAACGGTGGTGGAGATATTCCCCGGTTTCGTGCAAAAGCATGCTGCGTAGGTTGAAGCTTTGTGTGATTCGGTCGTGGAACTGTCGCAGGCTATATTGGCCGAGGGTGGTATCCAATTCAGGTTGACCGAACAGAATTATCCGTAATAGTTTGGTTTCTGCTGTTTCTAAGTTGGTCAATAAACGTAGGGCTTCCAGGGTTGCCTGAGGCATCGCCTGGGCTTCTTCGACCAGCAACACGATTCGGTTGCCGAGTTCGAACTGTTCGAGTAGGTAGTTTTGTAATTGCTGGGTGGGGTGGCTGTAGCTGTTGGCTTGTGGCGTGACGCCCAGATCACCCAGGATCGCCTCGACCAGGGCACTACCGGATAGGCTGGGGTTGGCCAGGAAAACGACCTTAAAATTCTTTGGTAGCCCGGCTGCAACCATGCGGCAGAGCAGACTTTTGCCGCTACCAATCTCGCCGACCACTTTGATGATGCCCTCATTGTGCTGGGTGGCATAGATCAGCCCTTGAAGGATGTCCTGGCGCTCTGCGCCTGGGTAAAAAAAATCCGCATCTGGGGTGATCTGAAACGGCGGACGGGTCAGGCCAAAATGATTCAGATACATGACAAGGTAGCTTAATCGGACTCAGGCTGGAGTTCGGGGTATTTCTGCATTCGGCTGTAGAGCGTGGTGCGATTGATGCCGAGCATGCGTGAGGCTTTACTAAGGTTGCCAGCGGTTGCACCTAATGCAGCTCGTATATAACGCTTTTCTGATTCCCGTAGCGCAACATCGAGTCTGAAGTTATCGCTGCTAGTCAATTCTCTGAGCGCGGATTGGGCTGCCATCTCATCGGCGCTGTTAACAAGGTCGGCAGGTGGCTGATCGGTAGCAGGTACTGAGGGCAGTGCGGCTACCGCTGGGTAAGTTTCGGGGGGTGATGGGGGCTCGTGGAGTGCATTACCGAGTTCAAACTCCCGTTCCAGATCTTCGGTAGTGGCAACGCGGCCCTGTAAACGCATGCAGAGCCGAACCGTGATGTTTTTTAGCTCGCGGACATTGCCGGGGAACCCATAGCGAAGCCAGGAATCGCTGCTAGCACTGTTGAGCTTGAAAGGTGGCACATTAAGCTGGGCACTATAAAAATTATTGAAATGATCAAGCAGCAGCAGTCGGTCTTCCTGGCGGTCGGCTAGGGCGGGAACCTGGATGCGAAATACGCTGAGCCGATGGTAAAGATCTTCTCGAAAACGGCGTTGAGTCACTTCATGGCGTAAGTCACGATTGGTTACGGCGACTATTCTTGCAGAAGAGTGACGGATCTGGGTTTCACCGAGACGGTAAAACTCGCCGTTTTCAAGCACTCTGAGCAGCTTTGCCTGTAGTTCGACAGGCAGTTCACCGACCTCATCAAGGCAGAGGGTGCCTTCGTTGGCTTCTTCAAAAAAACCAGCTTTGGCGCCATTTGCGCCGGTGAATGCGCCTTTGGTGTGACCAAATAACTGGGCTTCGATGAGTTGTGCTGACATGGCGGCGCAATTGATGACCAGATAGGGCTGGCTTTCTCGGCTAGTCCCCTCGTGCAAGGCTCGCGCAACCAACTCTTTACCGCTACCCGATGGACCCTCAATCAGTACTGGAAAGGGGGTGTCGCCTAATTGTGCGATCTGAGCTCTTAAGCTAGTCATTGCCGGCGAGCTGCCGATGAAACCATCTTCTCTGCTAATGACTTCCTGTTGCAGTGAAATTTCCGCGTCGCGGATAAACAGCGAGTGGTTTAAACGACCACGGAGAAGTTCAACTTCACAGGGCTTGGCGACAAAGTCAAAGGCCCCCAGCGCGAGAGCATGTTTAACGTTTTGGCGGTCGTCCTGACCACTGAGAACCAATATTTTAATGTTGGGCGAAACCGCAAGCAGGTCGCCAATCAGGGCAAACCCCTGCTCAGGTGAGTGGACGTCCGGCGGTAGTCCTAGGTCCAGTAGAGCGGCATCAGGTGCCCGTGGTAAACGCAGTAATAGGTCACGTACATCGGCTCGCGACTCCGCTGTTTTAATGTCGAATTCTGCCTCGAGAACAAACTGCAGGGAATCTCGAATAACCGGATCATCATCGATGATGAGCAGTAGGGGTTTGTTGGTGGTCATGGGATGGTCACGCAGTTCATGTAAGCAGTTTCCAAACTATTGGCTTTGAATTTTTGCTGGCATTCGCTCGGTGTGCCAACGAATAGCAACTTACCATGGTGAAGGATCGCAATGCGATCGCAAAGTGCTTCGACGTCGCCGAGCATGTGAGAGCTAAGCAGCAGGGTCTGTGGGATGGATCGGTGTTGTCTTAATTGCTGTAACAGGTTTTTTAATTTTACCCGCGCGTAGGGATCGAGGCCGCTCATTGGCTCATCTAGAATGAGTATCGGACGCTGGCTCAACAGACAGGCAATTAGGCCGATTTTTTGAGACATGCCTTTGGAGTGTCGTCCCAACCGCAGTGTGAGTGCTGATGGATCTAACGCCAGCGTATCAAACAGTTGTAGCGTGGCTTCATGTTGGTACGGCATTTGGTAAAGCGTCATCATCCTGCGTAAAAAACGCTCACCGGTGAGGTTCTCGCTGGCCTGAAAACGTTCAGGTAAGTAGGCGACCTGGGTTCGTGACTGGATTTGACTGCTAGGCTGACCAGAGATGGTTATCTGCCCCATTTCCGGGCGGCAGAAGTCGAGGACGCTCTTTATCAATGAGGTTTTGCCAGCGCCATTCATACCGACCAGACCAAAATACTCGCCTTCGATGATGTTTAAATTGATTGCTGAGAGTCGCTTTTTTTCCAGATCTAATGAAAGGTTATCGATTGTAATTGCATTACTCATTGCAAATCACCGACCAGATAAAAACTGACATTACCGGGCTCATTGTGGGTCATGGTTAACTGGAACCCCTGTTGGACGGCCTGGGTAGCACATTGGTAGAGTGCAATGCCGTAACCGCTGGTGGAATCAATCGGCCCCTTAAATAACAGTGATGCGATTTCGTCGGGGGCGGGTGAACCGTTGTCGGTTACCCGCAAAGCAACCCGTTGTTCGGTTGCTTCAAAATCCACCAGGATACGGATGTCCGGTTCGGCCTGACGTTTTCGGTAAGCATTTTCCAGCAAGTTTTCGGCAACTCGTTCAAACAGGTCGCGGGGTACCAGGTGGTCCAAGGTCAATTCCTGACGGAATTCAATGTTTCTCTCTGCGTAGCGCAACTGTATTTTTTCCCACCAGATTCGAGCTACCTGAAAGGTCGACGAGACATCCTCTGGTGCGGCCAGTTTTTCCAGGGTGCTTTGTAATTTCTGTCTGATGAGTGGGAGTTGTTTTTTGATCAAGTTCTGGATAGCCGGCGCTTGTTCTGGTTTGCTGTGATCGACGGCGGAGGTCAGCGTGTTCAGCGACTGCAGCAGGTTTTTTACGTCATGAGTGATACGGGCACCGGTTTCGTAAATACTCTCCATGTGGCGCTGGGCTTTTATTTGCTGGGCCTGCTGCTTTGACTGGATTAAAGATTTCAACAAGTTGAGGCAGTTTGAGGCTTGTTGTTGTTCCTGGCTGGAGATTGGCGAGTCAGCCGAAATCGTCAGCCATTCCTGATCATCGACGACTTGATAGCGCTGATCGCCGGGCTGTCCGAGCTGACCTGAGAGGCCGCCGACCTGCCACTGGCAATGCGGTAGGTGCATTAACTCGCTGTAACGAGTGAGCGAGCCTTGTAGGAATGTTTGGTCGTTATCCGGTAAGCCAACGGCTTCGAGGGTTTCTGAAAACCAGAGCTGAAAGGCGATCGAATTTCTTACCAGAGATGAGCTGTAGCGCCGTGCTGACATTAACAGCACCAGTTGATAGCAAAACAACAGCGCGAAGCTCAGCAGGATGGTTGGTAGGTTATTTTTGTTGGGGGTATATAGAAGTATGAATAGCGAGGTCGAAGCGATGATACTGGTCAGCGCTAGTGCGGTATAGAGCTGTTCGGTATCCGAGGCATGTTTGTCATTTTGTTGGCCGGATAAAGGTCGTAGCGCGGCCGAGACTGCCACCAATAGGGCAATGTGGCCGACCAGGCCGGGTAAACTGACCGGGAACCATCCAGTTGTCGATAGTCGGTCGATACCGACTATTAGTAGATAGGTAGCGGCTGGTGAGTAGTTCAGCAGTTCTCGGGGTGAGCAGAGAGAACGGCCGATGATTGAGGCGCTGAGCAGGCCAAGCCAGATTATCGTTGCTAACGGTAACGACCAAAAAAATCCGATCACCGCGGTTAGCAATAGCATCATAATCAGGCGCGTTGATGCCAGCCGGTCGCTTGCGGCTGACAGGTACCATATGCCAGCCAGAATGGCGTGGTTGCTCAGCAGGAGTATTTCTGTAGCGCTATTCCAGCCAAAACCGCTGATGTGCAACGGTAGTAGTGACAAACCCAATAGGCTTGGCAGGTGGCGTGCAAAGCGGCTTTGGCGAAAGCTGGTGACGAGTTCCTGAAACACGTTGAAAAATTCCTCCGCTGATCAGTTCAGCGCGAAAATAGATTTAGGTAATTGGTGCCGAGCCCAGTATGGTCTGTTTGCTGTTTATATTAAGGAGCTATGTTAAAGATGATAGTGCTAGCGACTCATGTTGCAAGTTGTAGACAATATCTGATGGGATGTTAATTGCGATGGCGAATCGAACTTCGACCATTGGTTGGCATTGCCTGCTTGATGCGTTAGCTGGAACGCTCACCCGGGTCTATTTTTTGATGGGTCTGGTTGTGATGCTGGTTGCCTGGTTTACGGCGGAACTGGCGGTTATTGAACAGAATGCATTTCGATTAGCGGTGACTGCAGCCTTGATTCGGCCGTTAGCGGTCATGGTCGTTATTTTACAAATTTGTAATGGTTTTAACGAGTCGGTTCGGGCGGGTCAACTGCAACTGCTGTTGTCGATGGATCTGTCACGCAGTCAATATTTAGTCGGTCGAATGATCAGCGGGATCGGTTTCGCCAGTTGCGTTGCAGTCGCGACGATCATTGCGGTGGTGCCATGGTGTACCTGGGATGGTGCTTTTCTATGGATCGCGGCACTGTTCTTCGAACTAGCAGTCATGTCTCTGTTTGCCCTGTTTGTGGCGGTGACTTTTAGCAGTTTAGGGACCGCGGTGCTGTTGTCCCTATCCTTCTATTTGCTCTGCCGTTTCATCGAGTCCTTTGTGCTGATAGCCAGTTCGACTAACTCGGGAATGGCTTTGGAATGGCT
>JAHRWJ010000274.1 GCA_019090185.1 Immundisolibacteraceae bacterium | reverse complement strand
GCGGATGACTATACCAAGCCGTTACAGTTGTTGGCCAAATCATTGCGGTTTACTGATCCGCTCAGCGCTGAGGAGCGGTTTTTTGAGTGCGAAGAAAATCTGTGGTTGTAGGCGATGGCGGGGAGCAGGTAAACAGGGTGGTTCTGGCGGGGTTTGGCGGGTTGGAGCCAGTCATGCCCCAACCGATTTGATGGTTAATTGATGAGGAACGATGGTGGTTGAACAGTCCAGGGAAGTGCTCGACGAAATCGAGCGGGTAACGATAGGTCATTACGATGCCAGTGCCGAGGGTTTCTGGTTGGGTACTCGCGACCATGATGTGCGTCAGAACATAGAGGCGCTGCTGGCCGCATTGCCCGCCGAGGGTCCGCTGGATATTCTTGATTTTGGTTGCGGCCCAGGGCGGGATCTGCATGCTTTTAAACAGCTCGGCCATCGTCCGGTTGGTCTAGATGGCAGCGCTGAATTTTGTGCCATGGCGCGCCAGCATAGTGGTTGTACGGTGTTGCAGCAGCAATTTCTGAGTTTGGACATTGGTGAGCAATGCTTCGACGGGATCTTCGCCAATGCATCGCTGTTTCATGTGCCGAGCCAGCAGTGGCCTCAGGTGTTAACCGATTGCTATACCGCGTTACGACAGAATGGCGTGCTGTTTATGTCGGTCCCCCGTGGCGATGCGGAGGGGTGGCAGGGCGACCGTTACGGCACCTATCAGCAGTTTGAAAAAATCCAGCAGCTGCTGCAGCGCGCCGGGTTTAAGGTGCTGGATCACTACTATCGCCCGCCCGGATTACCGCGCCAGCAGCAACCCTGGCTGGCGATTTTGAGTCAGCGCTAAGCGGGCTCGAACATGTCGTACCGAGCTTCCAAAAAAGGCATGAGCTTTTTCAGCGAGGTGAGCTCTTTGACCATCTGTTGGTTGGCCTGGGCTCGGTCTTCTAATTCTTTGGTATAGCGACTAATAGCCTTGTTAGTTTTATTTTTAGTGGATTGGTAGAGGTGCCAGGCCAGCTCATCGACCGGTGTTTCCGGTTGATAAAAGTCATGCTTGTGCTGCAACTGGCTAACCTGTTGCTGCAGGATGGCGACCAGCT
Organism: Immundisolibacteraceae bacterium; assembly: GCA_019090185.1. GTDB lineage: Bacteria > Pseudomonadota > Gammaproteobacteria > Immundisolibacterales > Immundisolibacteraceae > QNFC01. The sequence goes on along the minus strand of JAHRWJ010000274.1, from coordinate 1,766 downwards.
GTTTTTCGTCGACCGCGCTGAGCGATTCGACCTCGTTGGCATGCTGCTGGTAGAGGGTGATCATGGTCATCAGGTCTCCCTGTTTACGGGCGACCAGTAGATCAGCCATTAGGCTCTGTTTTTGCTGACGGCGCTCTGGATTGGTTTCTTTGTCTGGGTGCAGGGCACTGGCGGTGATGCGAAAAATCCGCTTAAAGGTGTTGTTATCCAGTTTAGGAAGCGAACCTGACTCAGGGAGAAAACCGGCCGCTTCATCCGCGAAACCGAAAGGGCCATAATCTTCGTCTGCATCGTCGTTTGAGTCCTCAAACATGGCAGCGGCGATATCGCTTACCCGGGCTCGATTTAGGTCACGCTGTTCCTCGTACTCTTCGAGCGCTTCTTGCTGACGAGGGTCGTAGGGATCGGTAATTTCCGGCGGCAGCCCCAGGTACTGGTCAAGCATCTGCTCGATACCCTGGCTACGCTGTTGGTCCTGTTTCTCTGCCTCGGCCTGGCGTAGGCTATCTAAGCCATCGATTAACTGCTCCGCCAGGGACCGAGGGTCGGTATCGCTCAGAGTTATATCAAACCGATGGGCCTCATAGCGGGTGACGGTTTTTTCGAGTTCGTCATCGACCATATCGACGGTTTGCAGAATGGTCATGTGTTCCAGTATCCAGTCGTGCAGTTCGGCCCGTTGCCAGTTGCTAAGGCTTTTTCGTTGGCCAAAAACCACCAGCTTTTCGACCAGCTTGATGCTGGATTTTGCCGATTCCCGCTGTAGCGGCCAGACCTGTTCGCTAATGGTTGCCCGCAGCGGGCTCAGCTCTGCTGTGCGTTGGTCTAGTCTTTTTTGTAAGGTTTCAGCTTTATCCCAAAGCTGTTGAAAGCGTGAGCGCTTTTTTTTGGGTTGTGTTCGGTTAGATAGACCGGTCATATTCAGGTTCTGGTTGGGTTAATTTGGTTTCGTTGACGTTAATTAGCATCGAAATTGGGCTGCGGCGGACAGCTAATCCCGGATAATACTCAGCAGATCCTCAGAATGACCGGCGGCGGTGCGGCCTAGCTCGGTGAGATAACCACCATCAACCTGGGTAATGAGTGCTTTGTCGAACAGTCGCTTGGCTGCGGCGATAACCTCGGCTCTGGCTGAGGAATGGATTTTTAACCCCCCCTGGGTGGTATCGGCGTTAAACAGGGCAAGTACGTTGAGCTCTTCGGTAATATCTGCGTTAAAGGGCATGGGCAATATCCTCTGTGGTTCACTAAGTTCAGCCATTATACAGGTGAGGTTTGTTGGCCGTAACGCGTCAGACTAAAATTGCTCATTCTACTTCTTCATCATTCGGAAAGCGTGTCATTGGCTAAGTCTCGAACCAGCGAACAGGCGGTAATTGACGGCATTTGCGTCGAAATTACGCGTAAAAGAATAAAAAACCTCCATCTGCGGGTTCATCCTCCAGTGGGAGATGTGCGCCTGTCAGCGCCAGAAAAAATGAGCATGGCGTTGGTGCGTGAGTTTGTTTTGTCCAGGTCTGACTGGATTCGTCATCATCAACAGCGCATTCGACAGCAACCGGCGGTGGCGCAACCGAGCTGGTGCGAAGGAGAGCGGCATCCCTATTTGGGCTCTGATTATCCGCTGCGTTTAGTTGCAAGTTCCGCACCGCCGCAGGTAAGTTTTGCCGCCGACCACTGGGTGATTCAAAGCCGGCCTAATAGCAGCGCGAGCCAGCGGGCTGAGCAGTTAGAGCAGTGGTATCGACATCAGCTGTTAGCGATTT
>JAHRWJ010000273.1 GCA_019090185.1 Immundisolibacteraceae bacterium | reverse complement strand
TTGGCTCCGGTCTGTTAGCCATTTGGCTGGCACAGGAACTCTATCGGGGCCTGCAGTTAGCCGCTTATTACCGGATCTGGCAGCGAGGTCAGTGGGCGGGACAGAAACTCTAATCTAACCCCATAGATTTTAGGGTCTTTTGGTTGGCCTTAGCAAAGTTTTCAACGTAGTATCGAATTGAAATAATGACTAATCACCGAAAAAACCCTCTATCAACGTTACTAGATCAAATCCAATGACCCTACCCCCGTCCAGCAGCGATCGCTCTAATAATGAAGAAATGTATCGCAACGCCTTCGAGAAAACCCCTGTACCGACCATCATCACCCGTCTGGATGATGGTCTGATACTCGATGTTAATCCTGCCTTTGAACGCTGGACCGGTAGTAGCCGAGACGATCTTATAGGATGTTTTACCAACAAGGAGCTCGCCTGGCTTATACCGGCCCATCGAGAAAAATTCATTGCTAATATCAAAAGCCAGAATGGATTTTATAGCGAAGAAAGATTACTCAACATACCCGGGCAGGGAAGCCGCTTCTGTTGGTCATCTGCTCAGCTATTCAGCCTGAATAACAGAGAAACCATCGTTTCACTGTTTCGCGATATTACTGACGAACGTCAGCAGCAACAGGAGATTAAAAAAAACGAAGCCCACCTTCAGGTGTTGGCTGATTTTGAGGACCTACTGTTTCTTCAAACCGATCCGGATAAGGTACTCAATCTGATCGTTGAATTTCTGCTAGAGAGAATGAGCGCAGACCGTGCCTGGTTAATTGCGCCCTCCGGAGCCAAGTCAGCAGAGGTAGAGGTTCCCTATGAAGCTCATCACCCGGACTTCCCTGGGGCAGAGAGCCGGGCCAGGCCTTTAGCGGATAATGAAAGTTTTATACTGCTGCGCCGCCGATTACTGGATCAAAATGACCCGGTCAGCTATGGACCAGGCCAAGATTTTGAAATTTCAGCCTCCATGGAAGAGCGCTCTCAAATCCAGAGCCAACTGGCTATTGCCGTGCGGCCAGCTACCGGCGAACCCTGGTTATTTGGTCTCCATCAATGCGGTCATCCGCGGGACTGGAGTGACGCCGATAAACGTCTACTCAAAAGTATTGCCCTACGCACCACCGACCGGCTAAACACGCTGCTGTTATTGCGTGACAAACAGCAGAGTGAAGCCCAGTTCCGGCAGTTATTTGAATCTGCACCGGAAGGGATCGTCATTTTCAATATGCAGTCGGGGCTGATCGAAAATTTCAATCCGGCGATGGTTGAAATGATGGGTTATGAAGACGATCAGTTAAAAGACATGACGGTTCTGGATATAAGCCCTGAACGACAACCTAATGGCAGTTCAGCCGAGCTTGTAGATAAGCTGGCAATCCAGGCTCAGGCGGGGCAATCTCCCCGTTTTGAATGGGTTTATCTCACTAAAGACGGCACTGAAGTGATTGCCGAAATCCAGTTACAGAAGCTGGCTGGTAGCGATAGTCGACTCAGAGTCACCGCTATTGATATTACCGACCGTCGACGACTCGAAGAGCAGCTGCGGCAAGCGCAAAAAATGGAAAGCGTCGGCGAACTGGCGGGCGGTATCGCCCACGATTTCAACAACCTGTTGCAGGGTATCCTCGGCTTTTCCGATCTGTTGATTGAAAACCCGGATGTGGAAGAGCCCCATCGTAAACAGTTACGCCATATTCACGATGCGGCCACCCGCGCCGCCACCCTGACCCGCCAGCTGCTTGCCTTTGGTCGGCGCCAGGTGCTGGATAAACAGGATGTCAGTCTGAACGATTTAATCTCTCACAATCGAGAGATGATCGAGCGGCTGATCGGTACCCATATCGAGTTTGATTTTATTCCCGGTCATAGCCTGGGCACGGTCCATATCGACCCGGTGCAACTTGAGCAGGTACTGCTAAATTTGTACCTAAATGCCCGTGATGCCATGTCTGAGGGTGGCGTCTTGACCATCGAAACCGAGAATATTCTCATCACCGGGGAATATTGCCGCACCCATCGTTGGGCCAGCCCGGGTCGCTACGTGATGGTCAGCGTCTCCGACAACGGCAGCGGCATGGACAACGAGACCCTGAAACAGATTTTTGAACCGTTCTTCTCCACTAAAGCAGCCGGTGGTAGCGGCCTGGGACTTTCTATGGCTTATGGCATCGTCCAGCAGCACAGCGGAATGATCCAGGCCTACAGCGAACTGAGTAGTGGCACCACCTTCAAAATATATTTCCCACAAACCGAAAGACCTGCCACCACCGTCGGTAACAAACTCTCCGGCCGAATTCAGGGCGGAACCGAGACCCTGCTGATTGCCGAAGATGACCCAACTATCCTCGAACTGGCTAAAACCGTGCTCGAAGATTCCGGCTACCAGGTGCTCGCCGTGACCAATGGCCGCGAGGCGGTCGACCTATATCAAACCCAGGGCAGCCGTATCGACCTGGTGTTGCTTGATGTGATCATGCCCCAACTCGGTGGTAAACAGGCTTTTGAGCTGATTCACAGCATCAATCCAGAGGTACGTTGCCTGTTTTGTAGCGGCTACTCCACCAACGGCATCCATACCGATTTTGTGCTGCGCCAGGGACTACAGCTACTACAAAAGCC
>JAHRWJ010000031.1 GCA_019090185.1 Immundisolibacteraceae bacterium | reverse complement strand
CTATTGAGGAAATTTTTTATCATGACTGTGATCCGGCGGAGGCTGCCAGTGCCAAAGCCCGACTGACGCCCCAGGCCGCAGCGCCGATCAACTCAGCAGTTCAATTAACGGCTGATAATTTTGGCAAGGTGCCAAGGGATGCCATTGTCTGTCTGCAGGATCGGGCGATACACCCCGACCTGCAAAGAGAGATGTATAGAGATGGCAACTGCGCTGAGCTGTTTGAACTGGACTCTGGCCACTCGCCGTTTCTGTCGATGCCCGGTCAGCTAGCTGAGGTGATTGAAGCTTCATTGACAGCATAGACTGGGCGACGCGATCTTCGGTACGCTAAATTAGAAACCTGGATCGGCTAAAAAAGTTCAACCTCACCCTCATCCATCGACACCTGTGATACGGGCCGTTTAAGGTCTTCGGCCCAGGCTTCCTGCATGCGCTGAACGGCGGCCAACACCTCGGTTGGGTGCGGGTGACCCGCATTTTTCGATAAATCGGCGTGCAGCGATTCTGCTGCCTCTTCGATACGGCTGAAGTTGGCTTCCATGGTGCCAATGGTTTGCGACACCATATCTTCGAACTGAAGACTGCGCACCGCCGCGCCCAGGGCCGCATTTAGCTGTTCGGTGTAGACCGAAACTTCGCTCATGCTTTCCGCGTAATGACTGTTGGCATCCGCCATGCTTAACACCAGCCGGTGAACCTTATCTTTTGATTCGATGGTGATGTTCATATCTCGGGAGGCCATGTCGCTGACTGTCACCCGCACCCCTTCGACAGAGTCCTCGGCCTGGCGAACTCGGGAACGAATCGCTTCATTAAGGGTTGCAGAGCGCCGTGACAGCCCCCGCACTTCGTCCGCGACCACCGAAAAGCCTTTGCCGGCCTCACCGGCCCTAGCCGCCTCAATTGCCGCATTCAGTGCCAACAGATTGGTCTGGCTGGCGATCGATTCAACATCTTCAATAAGCCCAAAGATTCCATCGAGGTGAACTTTCATATCATCAATCTGATAGACCGCCGCAACACTGTCCTTGCTCACGTTTATCAAGGTCGCGATAAAACCTTCCAGGATTTTGTTCGTCTCATCCACCAAGGATTGAGTAGTGGCCTCCTCGGCGGATTCATCGTCTTCCTCACTCTCTTTTTTATCGTCAAATTTAAGATCGCTGCCGGTATCAAGCAGTTCAGTAACCAATCGGTTCTGCGCCCGGGACATCTGCTCCAGCTCCTCAAAGCTTTGACCCAGGGTAGCCACCGCATCGGCGGTTAATTCGCGCACCCGATTACTCTCCTTACGCATCTCGGCAACACCTGCCCGATTGACGTCACTGAGCGCCTCAAGCAGATCAAACCATTCTGAGGGAAATTGGGTATCTTCTTCCCATTGCTCCTGTAGCGACACCTTGGTTAACCACTCACCTTCGGAGCGTCGATCACGCAACATACCAAACACCACCAGGGCAACACAGAGATGACCCCAGAGATGTGCACCGACAATCATGGCAACTATCCAGCCCAGGCCGAGTGCTAGCAGCACATTTTTTTTGGCCATCATTACGCCTAGCCTTGCAAACATTATTCGCTCCTACGCGCCCATTTTGCAGGTGGGATCAAACCCACGCATCAGTGCCAGCGCAATTTTACTGATCGGTAACACCTGCTCCGCTGCACCCAGCTCTACCGCCCTACCCGGCATACCCCAAACCACGGAAGTCGCCTCATTTTGGGCAATCGTCAGGGCACCGGAATTGCGCACATTGAGTAGTTCCTCAGAGCCATCGTTACCCATACCGGTCAAGATTGCGGCCACAAACAGCCCGTCAAACTCTTCTAGAATCGAATTGAACATCACCCCCACCGATGGTCGATGGCGATTCACCTTGGGGCCATCGTCCAGCATAATGAAATAACCACCGGCCTTTTTCTGCAACTTGAGGTGCTGATCTCCGGGTGCCACATAGGCGTGACCCACTTTCAACGGCTGGCCATGCTCTGCCTCGCAAACGGTTAAATCACTGGCCAAATCCAATCGTTTAGCGAAGGTTTTGCTGAAGCCTTCGGGAATATGCTGGGTAATCACCACTGGCGGTGAATTGGCCGGCAGGGCGCTGAGCACATCATTAATCGCTTCGGTGCCGCCGGTAGAGGCACCGATGCCGATAATCTGTTTTATCAGCCCGCCGCTAGTAGCGTGGAACTCGGTAACATGACCCGCCGCGTGGGCGGCAGAGGCACTGCTTTTTGGTGAAACCTTGGCGCCCGCGGCAACACGAACAATCTCACAAATCTCACTGGCATATTGATGCAGGCTGTTGGTGACATCCGTTTTAGGTTTAGCGACACAATCAACCGCACCAATCGACAATGCCTCAAGGGTAATTTCGGCGCCTCGCTCGGTGAGCGTGGAGACCATCACTACTGGCATGGGTCGCAGCCGCATGATATTGCGCAAAAAAGTAATGCCGTCCATACCCGGCATCTCAACGTCGAGTGTCATCACGTCAGGCTGCAAGGTTTTGATCATCTCCCTGGCAATGTTGGCGTCAGCGGCAACCCCCACCACTTCCATCTCCGGGTCAGCGCCGAGTATCTCGGACAGTAACTGTCGGATTAACGCAGAATCATCACAAATTAGCACTCGTTTTGCAGTCATTGCGGTTTCCTTATCCTGTCTGCTGAAGGCTGTTATTAATCATCTGCATCATCACAGCGATTCGTCCTGTTCTGATAGTGGCCCATGACCCTTACTACTGCGCTGCCTGGCATTACTTTGCAGCTGTTTAGCGGTCTGTTTTAGCTCAGCTAGCAACGCCTGCTCGGTATTATCCGTTTGCTGTAACTGATTCAGGTTGGTCGTTAGTTGACCCAGCGCGGCCAACTGCTGTTGGTTGCTGTCGCCACTCCAGCAGATAAATTTGCGCAGTCGGGACAGTTGCTGATCTGCACCGTCGTAATCAGTCAATGCCTGATTAAATGTGTCGCTGCAGTTCTGGGTGCGTTCAAGGCTGACCGCAATCAGTTTGCTGATCTGGGTTTCGACGCTACTGCAGCGCCGAGAAAGCTTGCGCACTTCGTCAGCAACCTGCTTAAAGCCGTTTCCCGACTCCCCGGCCCTGGCAGCCTCGACTGAGGCATTCAGCGCCAACATGTTGCTCTGCATGGCAATCTGCTTAATGTCACCGGTCAGATCATCAATGTCATGACAAGTGGCGGTCACCTGGTCAATCGCCGTGCTGGTCTGGCTGGTGCGCTGCAGCGCGACCTTGATTGCCGTGTCGGCATCTTCAACCTGGGTTTTGGCCCGCTGAATTCGGCCTCCAGCACGCTGCTCGTCATCATTCAGTTGCAGAGTCTCGCGGGCCGCCGATTTCAACCGACCTGATCGGTCAAAGAAATGCTGCTCTAATTCCCGCTGGGTCTGTTGTAATGATTTTAAATCAGCAGAACCTGAATCATTCCGGCTAGCCAACTCGGATTCCCTTTGAGAACGGCCCATCTCGGCGGCTGCAACTAAGTGCTGATTCTGATTTGAAACCGCTAATAACTCGGATTCAACCGTTGCCAGTTGGCTGGACAGCTGCTCCTGGTCGGTCAGCGCCTGCCGTGCTTGCGCCAACTCCGCCTGTAACTGGCTAATAGTTCCCTCCAGTTTCTGATCGCTCGACCGGCTCTGCAAACTAGCCAGTTCACTGGCTAACTGCTCGCCTTGTTGCTGGCTGGCACCCAGGCGCTGTTCGGCACTGTCTAGCTGCTGCTGTAACTGCTGTAGCTGGTTTTGATATTCTGCCGATAACTGGTCAACCCGGCCGTTAGCCGCCTGCAACAGAGCTTCGACATCAGCGGATTTTTGTAACTCGGTTTTTGCCTGATTTACTCTGTTATTGAGCTGCTGGTTGTCGCTATTAAGCTGCTGTAATTTAAGCTCTAAACCTTGAATATCTTTGTGCTGTTGTGCGCGTTTCTGGCCAGACAAGTCGGCCTGTTGGTTAGAGTCGGCCAACTTTTGGGCTAAATCTGCGTTCTGCTGCCGCAGGCCTGCCTGTTGGCGATGTTCCGTATTGAATTGATTCTGCGCCGTTTTCAACTCAGTAGAGAGCTTGCCGTGAGTTTGCTGACTGACGACCAATTGCTGTTCGGTTGCCAGCAATTGTGCCTGTACGGTCTGCAACTGCTGGCGCTGTTCTGTGGAGAAGCGGTGATTCGACTTGGCCTCTAGTTGGCCTTGGTCAACCTCCGACTTTAAAACCTCTACCTGGTTCTGCAGCGCGACCAAACGGTCATCAGGCTTGGCCACGCCAGAGGCCTGCCAGATCTCACCGAGTTCATGTTCTAGCTGCCGGTTCTGGTTTTCGAGCTGGCTCAACTGTAGGCGCAGCTGCTGGTTTTGCTGCGACATCTGACCTGGGCGTAGATCCGCTGTCCCGTTATCGAGATCGTCAGACCAATCAGCGGGGTGTAAACCATCAGCCAAATCATTGACCAGCTGCTGGTTCTCGTCATTAACAGCGCCGGCCGGTGCACCCAATTCCACAACGCCTTCTGGGCCACCTGCACTCTCCCGGTTCGAGGTCACGAGCAGAGACTGCAGCTCGTCGGTCAATCCAAGCACCTGTTGTTGCAGCAAGGCTAATGCTTTTTTGGGGTTATAGCTGTCTGAAATACCGGATGTTAATGGCTGATAAGGGTCATCAATAGTGGGGGCAAGATCCACGTCATCAAGGTGGTTGTCGCTATCGGTTCTATTCGACTCGGAACTCGATTCGGAACCTGGCGACTGCGATGATTGACCTGAGTTGTTTGGGGAACCATCCATAGCCGCTGACATGACATCAAATAAATTAATTACGGATGCGGATTTCACCGCATGCTGAAGAGCGCTTTCCTGAGGACTCAATGCAGCCGCCTTTTCATCAGCTGAGCGTGCAACCTGGCTGCCAGTAGCTACACTCTTGGGTGCATCCTCACCAGGTTTTATAGATGGATGGGAATTCTCCGACACTGGGCTCATACCAATAGGCTCCTCGGGGGAATGAAGCTGAAAAAGGACATCAAGCCGGCTAACAGCCAGTCAGGTTTTTTAATCTCTGGCCAAGGTGGATCAACGGCACCGACTTAAGCCGCAGAGGCTTCTGGTGGTTCCTGCTCGGACGACTGATCAAAAGTGACAGAATCGATCAATTCGAGCATTTGGTCAGAGGCAAACAGCTTATCGACATCAACCAAAATCAACATGCCTTGCTCCATGGTCACCAACCCCTTAAGGAACACACTGCCGATCTGAGCACCAAAATCTGGTGGCGGTTGCACCCGGTTGGCCTCAAAGGTGTAAACGTCGGACACCGCATCAACCACCAGACCCATTTTGTGGCCACCCCGGGCATCTTCCACCTGCAGCACAATCACCACTGTGGTCGGGCCGTAGGCCAATTCTGGCAGATGAAACCGTAAGCGCAGATCAATAACGGGCACCACCGCACCACGCAGGTTGAGCACCCCCTTAATGTAGCCAGGGACACCCGGAATGCGAGTGGTCGGCTGCCAGCCGCGAATCTCCTGTACCCGCAGAATGTCGACACCGTATTCCTCTTCATCCACGACGAATGATAGAAATTGTCGGCTGTCTTCGGGGCCACCCTGGCCATCCG
>JAHRWJ010000272.1 GCA_019090185.1 Immundisolibacteraceae bacterium | reverse complement strand
CATTACGGCAACATCTGAGCCAACAACCCGGCGCCAACTTAACCCCGTTTATTTTCATCACGGCAAACAATGAAGCTGAAACCCAGCAACTGGCTGCTGGCTTAGGTATCGACGACTACCTGATCAAGCCACTCTCCAAACAGCGTTTGCTAGCGACTATCGAACGGGTTTTGGAACGATCTCGGCAGGTTTATCGCCAACTCACCGACCGGATCAATCATCAAATCAGTCAGGCCCTGTCACCCACTCTACCCCAGAGTTCTCATGGCTGGCAGTTGGCCCTTGAACACCGCCACACAGGCATCGGCGGCGGCGACTTAGTACTCCAACACCAGACCCAAAACCAATTTACGCTGGTGCTGGTGGATGTCATGGGTCACGATGATAGTGCCAAATTTTTTTCATTTGCCTATGCTGGCTATCTACGCGGGTTGATCAACAGCACGGCTGGCGAGATAACACCAGCCAGGTTACTGGAGCAGATATCAGAAGCCGCCTTTGCCGATAAATTGTTAGAACAGGTCACCTTCACCTGCCTGGTGGCCAGTTTGAGCCGTCACGGCCAGATCACCGTAGCCTGTGCCGGCCACCCACCGCCTATTTATCTTCATGCCCATGAGGGCAATCAACAGCACAATCAATCCATCGCTGCCGAGCCGATTAAGGTTGGCGGTATGCTGCCCGGGTTAGTCAGCAACACGCAATACCAGTCGATAACCTTAACCGTCGAACCCGGGGTTCGACTGGCGTTGTATACCGATGGATTATTCGAGTCGGCCCCCAACAATGCTGATAGACGAACCTTAGAGACGAAAATCACCGATACGCTAGTCGCCGGTCAAGGTTTCCCGCTTGGTACCGCGCTCACCAACACCATGCAATGTTTCGACCAGCTAGCGGGCACGCCGCCGGCCGATGACACCTTGCTGCTCCTGCTAGAGCCTGGAGCCGAGCCTTGTGATTAGCGTCATCTGTCGTCGCAACCAGAGTGCAACCGACCCTCCACCTGCGGCCCACGTTAGTTGATGTTTTTGCATCGCATTCTGCGAATTGGCGGGCATTGTCAACGCTCTGTTATTACTCAATTCAATATCCGCCAATCTACCAAGACGCCTCCAATAGAATTTCAACCATATATATCAACGCTTTAAAAAGGGTATTTGGGATCGTCGAGCTAGCTGGCATAGCAGTTGCAATTGTTTTCTGAAAGCAACGCCACAGGAAGCTCTACATGCTGTTTAAATTTGGATCAACCAAACCCAAAGTATTAATCATCGATGACGATGCCAGCCTACAACGCCAGGTGCAATACCGGTTTGACAAGCGCGATCAATTTGCGGTCTATCAGGCTAGCGATGGTGAATCCGGCCTAAAGCTGATCAACAAAGTCCATCCTGACCTTGTGATCCTTGACTGGATGCTGCCAGGCATCGATGGTCCTGAAATTTTACGCCAGCTTAAAGCCGCGTCGAAAACTGCTGGTATTCCCGTGTTGATGCTCACCGGGCGCGACAAAATTGGTGATATTGAAGATGCCTTTGCACTGGGTGCCGTCGATTACCTAACCAAGCCATTTGCGCTGCAAGCCCTCTCTAAAAAAGCGCATAAAGCCCTAAGCTTGGTGAAATGATGAAATAACCGGTGATCAACCGCCAACGCCAAAACAGCCAAAGCCAGTACCAAATAGCTTGATGCCGACCCTGAACGCCAGTCTCAAGGAGCCGCTGGAAAACGCTGAGTAAAGAAGGGCCCTTTCAGGCCATTCAGATTTAAGGCGCTTGCACCCCTTACCGGATGGTAATAGCGGGACTGTCGCGCGGTTTTGCACCAACAGTAGGCGCCATGGGGCGACAAAAAAGCTGGATGCTCTGAGCGGGACAGATGCGAATTCAGCGTTTTTCAGAGGTTCCTTAACTAATGTACTCAGCGACTGGGTCGACAACCAAAGTTAGCCAACATCCCCTGGCCCCTAAACAATAGGTTTATCCGGGACGAAATTTCTATGCCAGAAACTCCCCTATCAACACCGGCATACGACTCAACGACTCGTATGCCCACCCATCTAATCACGCTGTTGCTTGTGATCTGTGTCACGCCCTTGTTGATGACACTGTTGGGCGTCGATTTTGGTACTTTTTCCAGACCACTGGACCTCGCCTGGGCCCAGCATGCGCCCGCTGAGCTGGTAATCGATGCCCAGTTTCAAGCCCTGGCTGGTGCATTCAACCACACACTGGTGGAATGGAGCGCGTTTGCGGTAGCGGTTTTCGTGGCCTTCCTGGCCTTTGGCCACTACCAGATCACCCGTGACGCCACCACGCCGATTATCGGTGTTGCGTTTTTCATGGCCGGTTGCATGGACGCTTTTCACACCCTGGCCGCCGATCGGCTGATTGAGGCAGTGGCCGACAATCGTGACCTGATTCCGTTCACCTGGGCCCTGTGCCGCTCCTTCACCGCGCTGATCATGATTGGCGGGGCAGCGATCCTTCTACTACAGAGCCCGATCCATCAGCGCCGATCAGGAATCAAATTCGTAGTGGCAATCAGTCTGCTGTTTGGGTTTATCGCTTATGGGGTAATTCACCTGGCTGCAACCAGCACCAACCTGCCACAAACCACCTTTAATGATGAGCTCATTAGCCGCCCTTATGATGTGATACCCCTGGTGCTGTTCCTGCTTGCCGGCACCATTGTCTACCCACGTTTATACCGTCGTCGGCCGAGCCTGTTTACCCATGCCCTGATGATCAGCGCGGTGCCAGAAATTGTTACCCAGCTACATATGGTGTTTGGCTCGACCGCCCTATTTGATAGCCACTTCAATATTGCCCACGGCATGAAGGTGATTGCCTATTCGGTGCCATTGGTAGGGTTGATCCTCGATTACTTCCGTATTCAGCAATCGTTACAGCGCGAGGTCAACGAACGCAAAATTGCCGAAACCTCACTACAAAACAGTGAAACCCTGCAACGAGCGATTTTACGCACTGTGACAGATGGCATTATTACCGTGAGCAGCAAGGGCAAAATTCAGACCTATAACCCGGCGGCTGAAAAAATATTTGGTTACTCCCGACTTGAGGTGATCGGCGACGACCTGTCATCAATAGTGGTTGCGCCAACCGAACTGCCTATCGGCACCACTTTCAGTTTTGAGACGGCATTGGAACATGGCGAATTACTCGGTCGTCACCGCAACGGGCGACAGTTTCCAATAGAGCTCAGTGCCGCACCCCTGGAACTGCCCGGCAGTTTGAGCCATGTCGGAGTCCTCAGAGATATTACAGAGCGAGTCAGAACTGAACAGCAACTACAAAACGCAATTGAAGCAGCAGAAACCGCTAATCGAGCCAAATCTGGATTTCTAGCCACCATGAGCCACGAGATTCGTACGCCGATGAATGCGGTACTCGGCATTCTGGGTCTGCTGCGGGATACGGATATGACCGCTGAGCAAAAACGGCTGGTGCGCACCGGCCGCGAGTCAGGTGAATTACTGCTAAACCTGATTAACGACATTCTCGACTTTTCGAAAATGGAGGCAGAGAAACTGGAGCTTGAAAAGGTCGGTTTTGACCTCCACCGGCTGCTCTCCAACACGGTTGAAATCATGAAACCCCAGGCCCAAACCAAGGGGCTTGCGCTGACCCTTCAAATTGACCCTAAACTGCCCAAATTCTGTAGCGCAGATCCGGATCGAATTCGTCAAATATTGCTCAATTTAATCAATAACGCGGTGAAATTTACCGAACAGGGCCAGATCACCGTAAGTGCCAGCGCGCTGGTCAGCGCTGACAACCTGATGAGGTTTCAATGTCAGGTTGAAGATAGCGGCATCGGCATTCCCGAAAGCAGCCTGATCTCTCTGTTTGAAGAATTCACCATGGCCGATCAGAGTCACGCCCGTAGCCACGAGGGCACCGGGCTTGGGCTAGCAATCTGCAAGCGGTTAGTCGAGTTGATGAACGGCGAAATTCAGGTCAGCAGCATTCCCGGACATGGAAGCTGCTTTAATTTTGCCATCGAAATGGAGCTTGCTGAACCAGAACAGTGTGAAACCGAACCCAGCCTGGTCGAGCCCTCCCTGACCCCTCGTGCCAATACCCGGGTATTGCTCGCTGAAGATAATCCGGCAAACCAAATGGTGGCCAAAAGTGTGCTTGAAGCCGCCGGGTTGCGAGTTGATACGGTGGCCAATGGCCGTGAGGCGGTGGATGCGGTTCGGGCGCTGCCGTTTGATGTGGTGCTAATGGATATCTCAATGCCAGAAATGGATGGCATGACCGCCGCAGCCCAGATACGCCGTTTAGCCGGTCATCAGTTACTGCCGCCGATTATTGCGCTGACCGCCCACGCGCTGAGTGGTGATCGGGAACGGTTTTTGGCCGCCGGCATGGATGACTATCTCACCAAACCGATGGACCGAGCACAAACGTTACATTGTATTGCTCGCTGGACCGGAGTCGTTGCAGCCGTCAAAAAACCTCACGATGAAAACAGCCTTTGTGACCCATTTATCGACACTGAAAGCGATCAATCAGGCCTACCAATAAACAGCCAGATAGGTGGCTCTGAATACGTCGATGAGCGGGTTTTGTTACAGCTGGTTAGAGATACCGATGCGACCGTAGTCCCGCAGTTGCTGAAACTTTACATCAGCGATTCCTGGACTCGAGTCGATCTCATTAATAGTGCCTGTCAACAGATTAACGGTGAACAACTGGAGTTTGAATGCCATACATTGGGCAGCTCAGCCGCTGCCCATGGCAACCCAAAGCTACATAAAGTTGCTCGGCAAATAGAGCAGCTCTGTCGTGAGGATAAGTTCCAGAAAGCCTTTGATTTAGCGCGTAATTTAGAAGAGATCGCAAAAAACTCACTTAACCAATTAGCCCAGCGAGCCGATAAAGGTTTTGGTTAACTTTAACCGATTGATTTGCCCTGGAGGCCAATGATGGCGGGAACACCCAATGTGCTGCTAGTGGAAGACTCGGCACCGATTGCAGCGCTGTTTCAGAGTTATCTCACCAGCGAGCCTATTAATCTGACCCACGTCAGTAGCGGCGAAGCCGCCATGAGCGCTATCGCTGATCAACCGCCCCATTTGGTGCTGCTTGATCTGAAGCTACCAGACATTGACGGTCGGGAAATTCTGCGTTGGATCCGTGAGCAGGAATTGCCCACAGCGGTGGTAGTGATCACCTCTTTAAACAGTGTTGATGTGGCCGTAGACGTGATGCAGGCGGGCGCTCAGGATTTCCTTGAAAAACCGGTCAGCGCTGACCGCCTTAAAACCACCATTCATAACACCCTGGAAAAACACCAGTTACAGGATTTGGTTGAGGAATTAAAAACCACCTTTGATCGTGACCGATATCACGGTTTCATCGGTGGCAGCCTGCCGATGCAGGCCGTCTATCGCATTATTGATTCAGCCGCCCCGAGCAAGGCATCGGTATTTATCACCGGCGAGTCGGGAACCGGTAAAGAGGTCTGCGCGGAAGCGATCCACCAGCAAAGTAAACGTTCAGACCGGTCGTTTGTTGCGATCAACTGCGGCGCTATTCCCCACAACCTGATGGAAAGCGAAATTTTCGGCCATATCAAAGGCGCCTTCACCGGGGCATCTACAACGCGTCAAGGCGCAGCATCGTTAGCCGATGGCGGGACCCTGTTCCTCGACGAAATTACTGAGATGAGTCTGGAATTACAGATCAAACTACTGCGGTTTGTTCAAACAGGCACCTTCCAGAAGGTCGGTAGCAACGCAGTTGAGACCGTCAATATCCGATTTATTTGTGCCACCAATCGAGAACCGCTAGAAGCGGTCGCCAGCGGCCGGCTGCGCGAAGATCTCTATTATCGATTACACGTGGTGCCGGTCAACCTGCCGCCGTTACGGGAACGTAGTGACGACATACTGGAGATTGCCAATCACTTTTTAGTCACCTATGCGGCGGAAGAAAACCGTAACTTCAAAGGTTTTGCGGCTGCCGTTGAGGTCATTCTGTGCCGTTACGATTGGCCGGGCAATGTTCGCCAGCTACAAAACGTGATCCGCAATATTGTCGTCTTGCACGACGAAGAGATCGTCACCCAGGAACATCTACCTCCGCCGTTAGATTCAACCCTGAACCAAAAAGATATCGCCCACCTGATCAAACCCTCCCATCCAGACCCTGCCACCGATAGCCCAATCGATCAAACCATTCAATCGTTGGCAACCACCGAACGCCTGGCCATTGAGGCGGCCATTGAGGCCTGTCAAGGCAACATACCCCGAGCAGCTGCCCTGCTGGAAGTGAGCCCATCGACGCTGTATAGAAAAAAACAGTCCTGGGGCAATTGATCAGCGCATTGTCTTAAGTCATTCATCATTGCTCAGCTGCCGCTCCAGCAACTGATCAACCAACTGTCGTAAACCACTGTCTAAGCTACGCTGCGCCCGCACACCCAGTAATTGATGGGCGCGGCGTGGATCGCCGACGGCTACCCTGATCTGCGCCTGCTTTACACGCTGATAACGGATAGGCAGCTCAATGCCGGTGATGCGCATTAACTGGTTAACCAGCTGGGTGTGTGTGAGGGCCTGCCCAGAACAGACATTAAATAAACCCGGTAGCCGGCCCATGTGAGTCATCGCCGCATAGAGAAAGCGCGCCACATCGGTGACATAGATCAAATCAATAAACTGACCACCATCCCCCGCAATAACCACCCGATCACCTTCTAGAAGTTGATTCAAATAATGGCTAATCAATCGGCTATAAGGGGACTCACCTGGCTGCCTTGGCCCATAAACATTAAAAATTCGTAAGCCTACGGTCGGCACACCATGAACCAAGGAAGCTACCCTTGCATGTTGTTCGCAACCGAGTTTATCGGCAGCGTAAGCTGACAATGGCCGAACCTGAGAACGTTCGGTTAGTAACTCATCGGCGTTATCGCCATAAACAGCACAAGAGGAGGCGTAAACAACGGGCATCTGCAGGCCTCGAACAGCCTCCAACAGGTTCATAAAACCGACCAGATTCGCCTGATGGGCCAATGCTGATTGGTCCCAATCGGCACTTAACTGTGAATTCGCTGCCAGGTAAAAACAACCGTCAGCGCCAGCAATAGCATCGCTGAGTAGTTG
>JAHRWJ010000271.1 GCA_019090185.1 Immundisolibacteraceae bacterium | reverse complement strand
GCGCCGATGATGCAGGTTAATCATCAATATTATGAAAACCTGGATCCGGTCGGTGAACCGGCAACGATAGATAAAATTCTAGAGAGTCTCGACTGATGCGGCGCAACGAGGTCTGTTACATCACCCTCGACGAGGCAGAGCCCTGGTCGCTGGAAACTTATTTGAGCAAGGGCGGTTACAGCGCCTGGAAAAAAATCATTGCCGGTGAGATGAATGCTGATGACGTACTCGGCACCTTAAAGGCGGCAGGTCTACGCGGTCGTGGTGGTGCAGGCTTTCCGACCGGAGTTAAGTGGAGTTTTATGCCTCGGGGTACCGGCGGCCAGAACTACATGGTTTGTAACTCAGACGAAAGCGAGCCAGGCACCTGTAAAGATCGTGATATTTTGCGGTTCAATCCACATGCGGTGATCGAAGGCATGGCCATCGGTGGGTTTACTACCGATTCGACGGTTGGCTATAACTATCTGCGCGGTGAATTTGGTGATGAACCGTTTAAACGTTGTGAACAAGCCCTAAAAGAGGCCTACGACGCAGGATTGCTGGGTAAGAATATTCAGGGTTCCGGCATCGACTTTGATCTGCATAATACGATGGGAGCAGGCGCTTATATTTGTGGTGAAGAGACCGCTTTACTGGAATCTCTAGAGGGCAATAAGGGTCAGCCACGATTTAAGCCGCCATTTCCTGCGGGCTTCGGGCTCTATGGTCGGCCTACCACTATAAATAACACCGAGAGCTACGCGTCCGTTGGCATCATATTGCGTAACGGCGCTGAGTGGTTTTCATCCATGGGCATCGAGAATGCTGGTGGTATGAAGATTTTTTCGGTATCCGGTCATGTGGAAAAACCGGGTAATTTCGAAATTCCTCTCGGTACACCTTTTGCTGACCTGCTAGGTTTGGCCGGTGGGGTCTGGAAAGGTCGGCAGCTCAAAGCGGTTATTCCTGGTGGCTCCTCTACGCCGGTGTTGCCTGCTGATGTGATTACTGATCTCACCATGGATTATGACGCGCTGGCCAAGGCAGGCACCATGCTCGGCTCAGGTGCGATGGTAGTGATGGATGAAACCGTTTGTATGGTTACCATGCTACGACGCATCTCCCGCTTTTATTTTGCCGAGTCTTGTGGCCAATGTACGCCCTGTCGTGAAGGTACCGGTTGGCTCTACCGGGTATTAGATCGTATGGTAAAGGGCGAAGGCAGGCCAGAAGATATCGACCTGTTAGATCGCATCGCCGGCAATATTGCTGGTAACACTATTTGTGCATTGGGTGATGCTGCAGCGATGCCTGTTCAGGGCATGCTGCGTCACTTCCGACATGAATTCGAATATTACATCGAGCACAAGCGCAGCATGGTTGGTAACTCAACTAGCAGCGCTGCGGCCTGATTGCGGAAAATATGACCGATGAGTGACGATACCCTGCAAATCGAAGTAAATGGCCAGACGCTGGAAGCGCGTAAGGGTCAGCGGTTGATTGAGGTCACCGATGCGGCCGGTATTACCGTGCCGCGATTCTGCTATCACCACAAACTACCGATTGCCGCCAACTGCCGCATGTGTCTGGTGGATGTGGAGAAAATCCCCAAGCCAGTTCCCGCCTGCGCGACGACGGTGATGGACGGCATGGTGGTGCGTACTCAATCTGAGCGTGCCCTAAATGCACAGCGCGCAGTGATGGAATTTCTGCTGATTAATCACCCACTGGATTGTCCGGTTTGTGATGAAGGTGGCGAATGTGACCTGCAGGACACGGCGCTGGGTTTTGGCCAAGGTGAATCTGCCTATGTTGAAAATAAACGCACGGTAGCCAGCAAAGACCTTGGTGGGCTGATTGCGACCGAAATGACCCGTTGCATCCACTGCACTCGCTGCGTCCGGTTTGGTGAGGAAGTTGGCGGTATTCAGGAGATGGGTGGCACCGGGCGCGGCGAAGACATGCGCATCGGCACCTATGTAGAACGTGCAGTGGAATCTGAACTGTCGGGTAACATGATTGATATCTGCCCGGTTGGTGCGCTGACCTCTAAGCCGTTCAGGTTTACCGCCCGCAGTTGGGAGCTCAAACGTCAACCATCCGTCGCACCCCATGACTGTATTGGCAGTAATGTCGAAGTTCATAGTGTTAATGGCAAGGTCAAGCGGGTGGTACCGGTAGAAAACGAGGCGATCAATGAAGTCTGGATCTCTGATAGAGATCGGTTTTCCTATCTGGCGCTGGATCATCAAGATCGCCTGACGGCACCAGAGATCAAAGAAAACGGCAGTTGGCGCCAGGCGACCTGGGAAGAAGCTTTAGAGCTTGCTGCCAAAGGGTTAAAGCAAACGGCAGCTGACCAACTCGGTGTGCTGGCCAGTCCGAGTCAAACCAACGAAGACTATTTTCTGCTTCAGCAGCTGGTTCGGGGCCTCGGCGGCAACCATATTGATCATCGACTTCGTCAGGGTGATTTTACGGCCACAGCTGGCGCAGGTAGTCAGGCTAATGCCAATGCAATAACCGCACTACAGGCCACAGACCTGGTGGTGTTGGTTGGTAGCAACCTACGTAAAGATCAACCACTGTTATGGGTCCGAGTGCGTAACGCGTTACGGGATCACGGCGTTAAGTTAGTGGTGATCAATCCTAAAAATTATGATCTGACCATCAAGGCAAATGAGGCTTTTATTGGCTCTCCAGTGCAGATGGCCAAAGACCTGGCTGGAATCGTTAAATCCTTGCCCGATAGTGCCGGTCTGTCGATCGAAGGTTGGCAGGGGGCAATGGCAACCGATAGTCATCGTCACGCCGCAGAATTAATATCGGCCGCCGACAATCCAGTGGTTGTGGTGGGTAATCAGTCCTATAGCAGTGATAACTACGCCAGCTTGAATGCACTCGCGGCGATGCTAGCCACCCAGGCCGGTGGTGAGCTCATCGAATTAAGTTACGGTGCTAATAGCCACGGCGCGTTTCAAGCCGGTGCAGTTGCACATGGTTTGCCGGG